>JAKSSA010000033.1 GCA_024403335.1 Lachnospiraceae bacterium | reverse complement strand
GCGGATGTGGCGGAATGGCAGACGCAGCAGACTCAAAATCTGCCGGGGGTGACTTCGTGAGGGTTCGAGTCCCTCCATCCGCATTAGGAACGTTGTTTAAAGCTTCGTTCCTATTTTTTTGCTTTTGTTATTTAGGCACTTTTCTTCCAGCCTTTTCGCATTTTTTCGTTTGCCCTTTATCTTTTACACTTCCGAGATTTTTAAACTTTTAATTTTTTTAACTTTTAATTTTTTATAACTTTATCTCACTTTACTCTATTCCACGAGTAAAATGGCCATGAGTATATCCTTTATCAGCACTTGATGTCCCATTTATTACTGTTTCAACCAAAGCACTGTTTTCATCAACAAATTTCAAATAAAGACCATTTGCTGACAGTTCTCTTATCTCTTCTGCTTTATCAAAAATATTATTGATTTTACCATTATAGATAGTATTCATGCAAAATCCGCAATCACGCTCAACAATAAAGTCCATGTTCTTTTCATCTTTCAAAATCAAAGTATCTGCACCCTGATTTTTTCCACACAAATTATTAGTTTTAAAAACACAGTTTTCTGTAAACATGACTGGTATGCGTCCATATGCTAAAATATAATTTATCTTTCTGTCTTTTATTCTCTGTATCTCATTTTTATTAAGCTCAACACTTTCAACAAAGGATGAAACTCCCAAATCACTTAATGTCTTACGTGCATAGCTGTTATATGAGTACAAATTATATCCTGCAATCATAACGCTGTCTTGTCCGAATTGTTCTTTAACAAAACTTATAGCATCAAGGCTTTGTAAAACAAATCCATCTGGTTTATTATCTTTTAAAGAAAAAATTATTGTTTCAAATCTTCTTCTGACTTTCTTTGATAAAATACTTGGAATTACCAGATAAACACCTATTTTATTAGCTCTTAAAGATTTTATTGCATCATTAACTTTTTCAAACTCATCTGATTTAAAATTTATAGCTATTTTAACTTCTTTATCTTTTAAACCAGCCAGACAATTTTTCACTGCGATAAGCTGCTCATAATTTCTTACTTCTGCAATAATATTATTTTCTGCTTTTATGCTGTTTATAAAATTTTGCCTGTCATTATTTTCTCGGATAATAATATCATTAGTATTATAACCATCTTGGCTGCCAGCACTATCTGCGCTGCCAACTTTGTTCTTATTTTCTATATCCTCAATAGCTATTTCTCTTAAAAATAAGGATCTGACTTTTTCCGCTAATGAATCAAATGCACTTCTGCGTATTTCATTCAAAGCACCAATTCTGATGAAAGAACAATTGTCATTTTTTATTTCTAATTCATCAAATACAAATTGACTTTCACCTGTCTTATTGAGCTTTTGAAAAATCGTATCATCAGTAACAGGTCTGTTGACAGATTCACTTGCTTCATCGCCAAGCACAGTCACCGAAGCCTTTCCTTTATAGGTTTCATAAACTAATTCAAGCTTAATCCTCTCGCCTTTTTTTAAACTGAATTTACCCTTAATTTTACTCTGACAATTCTTTTCAGTATATTCATTGTGTAAAGAATTTAATAACTGTTCATTTTTCGTTCTGAATACACAATCACCCACATTGCAATTAAAGTTTCTGT
The DNA here is from genome assembly GCA_024403335.1 of Lachnospiraceae bacterium. Lineage (GTDB taxonomy): Bacteria > Bacillota > Clostridia > Lachnospirales > Lachnospiraceae > JAKSSA01. The sequence continues at coordinate 21,861 of JAKSSA010000033.1, read as the reverse complement.
AGACATTGGTCACAACATGCTTTGTGTTTTCGTAATATTCAAAGCCTTCCTGACCAACTGTGAACTCATAGACTGCTTTGTCAGAACCTGAAGACCTTATCTCAAGCACATCCCCTTTATTTATTTCCAAATTTGTGGCAATCAAAGCCTGATGATTTCTAAAAGACTTCACCCTTCCGACTTCGATTCCATTATGATTCTGACGGTTCTCATCAACCATCTTGTCAGCTTTTCCTGAAAAATAGCCCTTAGTAAAACCGCCCCTGTTGTACAAATCAGCCAATTCATTCTTTATAAGCTGTGAGGTCTTTTCAATATCAATACCTTCAGAAAGAATAATATCTGCTACAGTTCTGTAAGCTTTCGTAACACCCGCAACATACTCTGGACTTTTCATTCTGCCTTCAATTTTGAAAGAGTCTACCTTTAAATCAATAAGCTTTTTAAGGCTGTCAATTGTGCAAAGATCCTTCATTGAAAGAAAATAACCATTATTATCTTCCTCGCTGTCAATTCCTGAAAGATTATACATTTTCCTGCAAGGTCCAGCGCAACGACCTCGGTTACCGCTTCGTCCACCTATCAAACTGCTCATCAGACACTGACCTGAATAAGCATAACAAAGTGCTCCATGAACAAATATTTCAAGTTCTAACTTACTTTTATTCTTAAAATCAGCAATTTCTTCTATGCTAAGTTCTCTTGCCGGTACAACTCTGGTTGCACCATATGGCACCATTAATTCAGCACCTTCCGGAGTTAAAAGAGTCATTTGAGTTGATAAATGCAAATCAATTCCTGGCAAACAATCTTTAAGCCGTCTCATTACTCCTAAATCTTGGACAATCACTGCATCCAAGCCCTCTTTATAATAAGGCAATATAAAAGGAAGAAGCTTATATTCTATCTCATCTTCCTTAAATAAGGTGTTTACCGTAAGATATATTTTTTTGTTATTCCTATGAACAAGATTTATAGCCGCCAACAATTCATTTTCATCAAAATTGCCCGCATATGCTCTTGCTCCAAAGCTGCTCCCACCAACATAAACCGCGTCACAGCCAGCATTAACTGCTGATATCAAAGCTTCCATTGAACCAGCAGGTGCAAGTATTTCCGGTTTATAAATCATACTATTCCTCATGAATTACTATTTATAAATTGCTATTTACTCATAACAATTTGCTAATTACTAATTATAAATTACTTTTTACAAATTACTATTTGCTAATTACTATTTATAAATTGCTTTTTACAAATTACTATTTGCTAATTACTACTTTTAATGTGCCCATAACAGTGGACACTTAATTTATAATCAATTTTGGCTTATACCTAAATGATGATAAGCCGTTTCTGACGGAATTCTTCCGCGTGGGGTTCTTAATATCAATCCTGTCTGAACAAGATATGGTTCATACATATCTTCTATTGTACCTGGATCTTCACCAATTGTTGTTGCCAATGCATCTATTCCCACAGGACGCCCACCAAATCGATTAATCATTGCATCTAAAAGTTTATTGTCAACATTATCAAGACCAAGTGGGTCAATGCCTAACATATCTATAGCTTTATTAGCGGCTTCAAAAGTAATATTACCATCATAAAGTACCATAGCAACATCTCTTACTCTCTTGAGAAGTCTGTTGGCAAGTCTTGGAGTTCCTCTTGAACGTCTTGCAATTTCATAGGCTCCCTCTTCATCTATCTCGACATTTAAAACTTTTGAAGATCGCATAACAATCTTTTGAAGTTCCGATGAATCATAATATTTTAAGTTTTCTATAATGCCAAATCTGTCCCTTAAGGGTTCTGAAATCATTCCCGCTCTTGTTGTAGCACCGATTAATGTAAAGTGAGGTAACGGAATTCTTATCGATTTTGCAGAAGTAGTTCCCTCCTTGCCGATCATTGTATCAATGCAAAAGTCTTCCATAGCTGAGTAAAGAAATTCTTCTATCTGCCTGCTGAGGCGATGTATTTCATCTACAAAAAGAATTGTCCCTGGCTTAAGATTACAAAGAATTGCCGCCATATCCGCCTGTTTTTCTATCGCAGGACCTGATGTAAATTTTATATCAGCCCCCATTTCATTTGCAATAATACCTGCAACTGTTGTTTTTCCAAGTCCGGGAGGACCAAAAAATAAGCAATGATCCAACACATCATTTCTACGCTTTGCTGCCTCGATATAAATCTTCAAATTACCCTTAAGGCTTTCCTGCCCTATATATTCATCAAAAGAAAGAGGTCTCAATGTAGTTTCAATCTCTTTATCTTCCTTTAATTTTTCAGTTGTAATTATTCTTTTCTGAATCGGCATACTTCACCCTTATTTACGATTTACAAGTGCTATCCTTATATACTCTTCTACAGTCAAATTATCATCATCAATCGATTTTATCAATCCATAAGCTTCTTTTGCAGACATTCCAAAGTTTTCAAGTGCCATAATAGCATCCTCTTTAGCAGATACAAATTTTGTTTCTGAATATCCTTCAAGTGAAGCAAACTGTCTTGAATCAAAATCAATCCTGTCATGCAATTCCAAAATCAGTTTAGAAGCAGTTTTGGCACCAAGCCCTTTTACCTTTGAAAGCATTTTGGCATCTTCAGTGATAATATAGTTGCAAACTTCTGCATAGTCATAAGCTGACAATATTGCAATTGCATTTTTAATTCCGACTCCTGAAACAGTAATAAGTTTTTTAAACAATTCAAGAATGCATCTTTCAGTAAAACCACAAAACTGAACTTCGCCCTCCTGATTTATCTGCATAAAAGTATACAAGGTCGTTTGCGAGCCAACAGGTGGCAAAACTTCAATACACTTTTGAGGTACTCTTAACTCAAATGCAACACCTGAAACAGTCTCAACAACAACCTTATCATTATATACGTCAACTAAATTGCCTTTAATATAAGAAATCATTTCTTCCTCTTTTATAATTTGTTAAAATGTCCATTCACAATAGTAAGCCTTCCCTCATCTATGTATCTGATAACTTCATTCGTAGAAATCTCTAAACCCTTCGCAATCTGGATGGCATTACTGTTTGGATAACGTTTTAAATAATCTATTATTTTAGCAAACTGTTCTTCATTCTTATCCTGACAGTTACTACAAACTGACACTTCATACGGATGATTGAACATCTTACCACAAAATCTGCATGCGCAAAGCTTCATACCTTAAAAACTACTCCTTAAACCAAGTTTTTAATGAATTTTACAAGATTAACCCCAAATTGTAAATGAAAAGATTATGCTATTGTGATATACTAAAACTATGAAAACTTTTAATAAAACAATAACTGAATATGATGATTATATTTTTCCAAATCAGATGTTAATTCTCGATATCGAGACTTCTTCCTTCAGCCCAAATGAAGGTTTCATTACTGAGGCCGGAATAATCATAAAATCGTCATCAAATCTCATTCTCACCCAATTTGTATTGGAAGAATTATGTGATGAAGAAAAAGTACTCAGAGAACTTTTAAATATAATAAAAGAATCAAAGTTAATAGTAACGATGGATGGTAACACTTTCCAGCTGTCTTTTCTAAATGGCAGATTTTCAAAGTATTATTCTCTTTATTCTGACTATCAGACAGCAATTTCAAAATGTATCTTTTTAAGTATGAAGCAATATTTAAAAATACTGTCTGAGAATCAGCCTTTTTCTTATGATGTACACTCTTTCGCTCTTAAAAATGGTTACAAAAGAAAAAGCACAACTCAAAGTCTTGATTTAATATCAATTTTTGCTGCCTATATAGGAAATAACAAACTTGAAAATCTAAAAAAATCAAATACTCAAAGTATTTCTTCAGTTTATCTCAACAAAATGCTTCTCCACAACGAAGATGATTTGTTAGAATTATTTACAACTGTTTATACATTAAACTTAAATCCAATTAAGCTTGAAGCCAATGATATTTTATCTGGCACTTTAGCAGGCAAAATTGAAAAGCGTGAGTTAAAGTACTACCTTGACAATCCGAAAGATTATGTTTACTTAATCTCTGAGGACATGGCAATTCACAAGAGTCTGGCATTTTCAAGTAACAAAGATAATATTACTAAGTGCACAAAACAAAATTGTTACATAAGAAAAACAGGTTGTTTCTTTCCAATTGAGTATCCTAAATTTTTAATGTCACTTTATTCTTCTGAAGAAAGTAAAAAAATCAAACTATTTAGTGAAAATCTCAGTTCAAAAATACCATATGCTGCTGTTAGTGAAAATGAGAAAAATGAATTTATAGCCGATAAGTATTTATCAACTTACCTTCATTTTCTCTATGATTATTCTATCATAAATTAAAAGTTATATCAACAAAAAATCGAACAAATTTTCGTGTTTATAAATACGTAAATGACAATAACAAGCATAACAAAGCATTTCATTCCACCATTTGGCTTTATTTTAATCGAGTATTTGTACTAGTCAATAAAAGTGGACATGTACTAGTCAATCAAATCATAATCATAACCAATCCACTGCTTCAACTGACCGTAAGGCGTGATTGGATGTCAAAATTGTAAAATAAAATAAACGGCAAAGCCAATATTAACAGGCTTCGCCGTTTATTTAAATTAATTCTTAAATGTCATCTTATTTAGATTATCTAAAAAATCCAAATCTGCTTTTTGTTCGCTCTCTTCACCATAAATTTTGCGTGCTTCATTGCATTCTTCATTGCTCTTAATATTTCTCTCTTTATTGGCTTCTATACTACTTTCTTCTTTACTTTCTTTAATGGTTTTTGTACTACCTTCTTCGTTAAGCTCTTTATTACTTGCTATACTACCTTCTTCATTAAGCTCTTTATTGCTTGCTATACTACTCTCTCCTGTGCTTTCTTTATCACTTTGCAAACTATTTTCTTCTATCTCCACTACGTCTTCTGCAGTTTTGTCAGGAAGCTCTCCAGCTTCTATTCGTTTATCTATATATTCCTGCATTCTACCGATAATATTAGTCGAAATAGTTTCAGAGATTTGTTCCTCTTCAGTATCTTCGTTATCAAGCAAATTTACTACATAAGATTTCGTAGGAGTCTCACTCATTTCAACCATAAGCAAAACCCAGCCTTCTGCATTCAAAATCGATGATAAATCCTTTATAAACACGTCACAACAATTTTCAAGCGTTGGATTTATTTCATTAAAAGGCGGTACATCATTTATGTACTTCTCCTGATATTTTGAAAAGTATGCTTCAATTTTCTTTTCAAGCAAATCAAATCTCGAAAAGCCTTCCTTAATCTTAAGAATATACAACTGGATTTCCCATGTATGAGGATGCTTTTGTCCAACATTGCCATTTATAACAATTGAATGATTTGTATCAAGATAAAACTTGAATCTGTACTGCTGATAACGCATTTGCTCACCTATCTTCCCATAAGTTTGTTATAAGTTTCCTGCATACTTTCTTCAGGATTATCACTATAGGCAGGCTTTAATATAACATATATTCCTGTTTTCTTTCCCGGAACCTGCAATTCTGCCTTTAACAATTGCAAGAATTCTTCGAATTCCTCTTTTGTCTCTCCATAGGAAACAATCGTAAAAACGCCTTTTCTAACCTCGAATATGACTCTGTTATCTCCCATAATCGAATTACATACATCAGTGAACTGAACAATCTCGCCCTTTGTCAGATATCTGTTATCAAGTTCCATCTTCATAACGATAAGTCCCATAGGGCGAATTCCTGTCTCATCACTTTTCTTCAAAAGGCGATTAAAATTATTTATGTCAAGGAATCTGTTCGCATTTTTTCTTATCTCATTTTGTGCTTTTTCAAGTTCGAACTGAAGGCCGCTGTTTTTCTCATTCAACTGTGTAATAAGAAGATTCTGACTATTAATCTGCTTGCTATCCTTGTTATTCTTTTCAAGCTTATGTTCTGCACTAATAAAAGAAATGATGAACAAAATCAATGAAATAATAACATATGCAACGCACAAAATGATAATATTCAAGGTTAATGTTGTTGTTTCCCAATCAGAAGTAACCTGATATCTGTTAGCAACAATTCCTACTACAAATCGCGAAGAATCAAAAGTGAAGGCTGAACGTGAAATCATATAATTGCTATCTGACAATGTAGCGTTAAAATCTCCCGCCGTTCTCTCACTGTAGTTTTGAGTCAGCTTATCATCTCGCGCGAACAATACCCTGTCATTCCATGTAAAAAAGACAAACTTATTACTGCCAAAGCCATCAAGATTCTTTAAAAACCTTATAATACTTTCAGAGCTGGCGCCATTATTTACCATGTTCTGAATAGAATCACAAATCAAGTTACACTGCTTCTGCTGTTCGGACTCTATCTGTCTGTTTATAACTTCATCATGAACATATAAAGCATGAATTACAAATCCGATAAACAAAGCACTAACCAATGCCGCAACAGAAATAACCAGTGAAATTCTTGCTGCACTGGTTTTAAAATACTTAAAATAACTTTCGTTTATTTTTTTATACAGATTTTTTATTTTCTGCATTTACAAAAGTTCTGGCCCTTTCTCTAAATCTTTTCAAAAATCCCATGTCCTTATTGTAAACCTTTTCAATTTCCTCTTTTTCCTGAGTCATGTCCTTGGTCTTCCATGAACGAGTACCTGTTACAGAGTTAATAACACCAGCCATTCTGAACCAGAAAACCATAAAGTTGAACAAAGGATATAAAATCGGCAAATACCATTTTCGCCTTACATATTTCTGCAAATCCGGGAACTCATCCAAAAATCCCTCGATACAGAACTTAAAATTAAGCGCAGAAATAAATGAAAGGAAATAAATCAATGCATATGAAACTATTATCAGCTTCAAAGGATAATTCAATGCCAATAAAGTCAACAAAGCAAAATACCAAATCATTCGCGGGAAAGCAAAGGTATGGTCAAAAATAATCAGTCGAATAAGGAAGTTTCTGGCAAAACCACCCTTTCCAAGTTTCTTGTTCTGGTCAAACATATGATATACTTCAAGCTCACCTTGCTGCCATCGCTGTCTCTGAGTATAAAGACGATTCATTGTTTCAATAGGATCTACAAAGAATATGGCGTTGGAACAAAGTGATATTTTTTTACCAAGTGTTTCCCTGACCTGAAAGGTAATGTGTGTATCTTCACAAACCGTATCAGTATTGTAAAGCTGTGTTTTGAGAATTGTTGACTTTCTGAATGCTGAAAAGGCACCCGAAAGTGTAAACACACTGTTTGATTCAGATTCAAAATTTCGTCCTGCCAAGAAAGCCTGGCAATATTCAAAAAATTCAACCTTTCTTATAAGTCGCATAAAAAAGTTTTTTGTCTGATCAATATATTCAGGTCGTGTCAATATGGTTCCCGTTGCACAGTGCACATCCTCATTTCTTTCAAACATTTCAACCATGTTATAAAGTGCATGCTTTTCAAGAATACCATCGCTGTCGATATGAATTATATACTTACCTGTTGCATTAAACAAAGCCATATTTAAAGCCTTTGACTTACCTTGTTTAGAATGCATCCAGTCCATCACAAGATCAGAAAACTCTTCTCTGCACTGTAAAAACACTTCATAAGAACCATCATCACTACCATTATCAACAAGCATTATCTGTATTGCTGAGTTATCATAATCTGAATCATTTACAGCTTTAATACATTCATACAAAGTATCTCTTGAATGATATACAGGGATGATTAATGTAATAATAGGTAAGAAATTTAATCTCTCCCTCTTTTTTCTTTTGTACTTCTTCTTTATCAATATGAAAACATCAAAAAATGCAGGTATTAATTCCATTATTAACGGAATCAATACCCACGCAAGCCAAAAGAATATCGAACTTATAATGTAATCACGAATCCCCATATGCGAAATTGCCGACTCTCTGCCTCTTTATCTGAGTCTTTGTGAATACAAAGAAATAAAGCACAATAGACAGGACATAATAAATGATTCGTCCAACTATTGTATGTGCAACATAATACATATCATTTCCGAAAATGTAAATAATTGAACATATGGCAAAGATACGGAACACGTTTGCGAGAAGCAAATATGCAAAACCAATTATGTTAATCAAAAACTTTTCATATACTTTATATACAGGGAAGAACCATAACAAACAGGTAAATGCCAATATTTCAATAATACCAACACATTCATAATCAATATACAAAGAGAGTGTTTCACCATGGGAAACAATAAACATCATCCCCTGCTGGAAATATGCATCATAAAACCCTGTAAGACTTCCAAGTGCACCTGCTATAACTGATACAGCTTTAACAAGTGGCGGAATCAGTATCTGATTCAAACCAAGGAATAAAAATACAAACATTCCGACACTGCCTACCAAGAAGAAAAGAAATGAAATCTTTGCTCTTTTTAAGAGAGTCAGAATGTATATATATAAAATAAATAAAGCTATTTCAACGTAAATCATAAACTTTTCTTTTTACCGTTCTTTTTCTTACTGAAGTAAAAGCCTGAACATGAAAGTAAAGTTGTTATAGCTACACCAATTAACGGTCCTGTTGAAACACCTGCTACTTTTACGCCCTGGCTACCCATTGACATAAGCTGCATCTCGATTGAACGAATAGCGAGTTCTCCATTTTCTCCGGTAAGTCCACAGAACTTTGCCAAATCATCCAAATCAATACAGAACTCAACCCTGTCACCCGGATAATGTGAGAAATTTACTTCAGTAGCTGCTGTGCCTAAATCCATACTAGGCCAGAAGGTGTATGAATACAAATGACAATTAGTATTTCTTCCATAATTGAATGAATAATCATAATTTGATGAAATAACATCAATTTCAACATCAATAGATTCGTTGATGATTAAAGAAATACGCTTGTTAAATTCGCTCATGAAATTATCATTCATCTTGTAATAACCATAAAGCTTGCCATCCTGTAATACCAAAGCAGCCTCATGCTTTACCATGTTATAATAGAAAATTTCAGTCTTATTAACTCCTGCCCAATCATCAAAATAACCATCAATAGTAATTCCACTTGAAGGAAGAACATCTTCACTTATTACAGGATAATGGTTAGACAAATCCTTAACTTCTGTAAGAATACATTTACCATCTGCCCAGATATCAAAGTACTTAACTGATTCACCACCAAGCTCTGCCAAAGGAATCGCAACCTCCCAGCAAAGAACGCCATGATTATAATCACCAAGGCAGGTCTCTCCATAGAAATTATCAAATCCGGTAACAAAAGGTGTTGAAAGTGGATTAGTTATATTTGCAACTAAATTATAATATGAGTTATTACTATTTCTGATTGTAATATAATTACAGCTATTAATAAGAAAATCCCATCCAGGTGTCTTCTTTTCCTGAATATACATATAAAGATAATCTTCATCCCATACTACTGCTATCTTATCAAGCTTATTATGAGAATCATAAATATTATACTTATCAACGCTGTTCCAATCTGTAAACTTACCATCAATTGTTATGCCTGAATAAAGATTGTCATATTCTTCAGTATCTGTAAAGGTATAATCATCTCCATATAATTTACGGCAAACATTTTCATAGATATATCTTGTGTTATCATTCTTAGCAAGCTTGATTTCATAATGCATTGAATTATTAACACGTTTTGCAGTACCTGTTCCTTTGATGAAAGAAGGTATTTCAAGCATAAAAATTTCATTTCTGGTTACATCCCAATTAGTAAAAGTAGGATTGTAGCTAAATCTGAAGTCATCATATAAAACTACAACATACCTGCCATCATACTGCTCAAACCAGTAATCATGACTTGTTAAGAAAAAGTAATAATAATCATCTATTTCATAAACACAGCCCTTCTTGAAATGAGACTGATCACTTGCCTCAACAAGCTTATAAGAGCCATATTCATCCAAATTACTGTCACACTCGTCAATTGCACTTGCAGAAGCTGTGCCTGAGTACACAAACATCAATGCGCTTAACATCATAACAATACTAAATTTAACTAACTTTTTTACTGCCATATCCACTTCCATATCTGTTAAAGCTTTAAATCATCTTAAGCTTTAACAATTGTCACTATTTTATTTAGTAAACATTTATTTTACAAATTTTTCTTTAAGCTCTATTAATCTTCTATATCGTTTAGTATTATCTCCTGTAAATCTTGATGGAAGAATAATTCTATCGGACACCGTATAACGAAGAAGCACCGTTTCAGAAATATCCAAACTGATTAATTTTATATCCTTTGCCGCCAGGATTGCTTTCAAGTCTTCGTATATGTAATTTGCAAACATTTCAAGACTGTTTTCTCTCTCATCTTCTGATTTAAACTTCAAATAGTGTTCATCGTTTATTCCATCACGATAACTCATAATAAACTTATCAATGTTGAAACTGAAATAATCAACACCCTCCGATATCATCAGATAAGTGGAAATATCAAAAGTCTTCCTGTCAGCTTTATGTAACAGCGTTGGATTAATTTTTATATTTATTCTGTACTGATTTCTGTAATACTTCATATTTTTTCTTTAGGACTAATACCATAGTCCTAGTTATTATACTACAACCCTACTTATATTACAACACATTATTGTTAACAAATTGTGAACTTTTTTATTAATTTTGTTCATTTTTATGTATTAGTTATATAATAATGCAGATTTTTTACAAAATAAAAATCAGGTGGTAAAACCCACCTGATCAATTATTACATACTTTAAAATCATGCCTGAGGAATGATTTCCTTCTTGTTATAAGAACCACAAGCTTTGCAAACTCTGTGAGGCATCATTAATTCGCCACATTTGCTGCAAGGAACAAGGTTAGGCGCTGCCATCTTCCAATTTGCTCTACGGCTGTCTCTTCTCGCTTTTGATGTCTTATTCTTAGGACAAATAGCTCCCATGCTTACACCTCCTTAAAACATAAAATAAACCGGACAACGGACTTAGTTGTAAGATAAGAACATTTCATCCGTAAAATCACACATTAAAGCTAAACGCTCACGTTCGAATATTATAGTCAAAACAAAAGACGTTGTCAAGAAAAAAGTTTTTAAAATAGAATATAATTCGCAATTAATTTCGCAATATATTTCACAATATATCGGATAAATTAATATCAAATAAGTGCAAGTGTTTCTCTTGCAATTGCAAGCTCTTCATTTGTAGGGATAATCATAACCTTAACCTTTGATGCAGGTGTAGAAATTAAGATTTCCTCTCCTCTTACCTGGTTCTTTGCTTCGTCAATTTCAACACCAAGATAAGTAAGTGAATCACAGATCATCTTTCTTACCTTGCCATCGTTTTCACCAATACCGGCTGTAAAACAAATTGCATCAACACCATTCATGGCTGCAACATAGCTTCCGATGTACTTAACTACTCTGTAAACGAATGAATCAACTGCATCCTTTGCTCTTTCATTACCTTCCTTTGCAGCTGCATCAAGTTTTCTGAAATCACTTGATACGCCTGACAAAGCTTCAACACCTGATTTTTTATTAAGAATATTAAGAACCTGATCAACAGTTAAATTTTCCTTATTAGCAAGGTACTGAACTACTGCAGCATCAACATCACCTGAACGAGTTCCCATGATAAGACCTTCCAAAGGAGTAAGACCCATTGAAGTATCAACACATTTTCCGTTCTGAACAGCTGACAATGAAGCGCCATTTCCAAGATGGCAAACAATAACCTTTGAATTATCAGGATCAAGCTTACCGAAGTCAATTACTCTCTTTGAAACGTAGCTATGGCTGGTTCCATGGAAGCCATACTTTCTGATAGCATACTTTTCATAATACTCATAAGGAATAGCATACATATATGCCTTCTTGGGCATTGTCTGATGGAAAGCTGTATCAAATACTGCTACCTGAGGTGTGTTAGGCATCAAGCTTTCGCAAGCTTCAATACCGATAAGATTTGCAGGATTATGCAAAGGTCCTAAATCAAAGCATTCTCTGATAACTCTCTTAACATCTTCATTAATAACAATTGAAGCGCTATAGAACTTACCACCATGCAATACTCTGTGACCTACTGCTCCGATTTCATCCATTGACTTCAAAACGCCATGGTTTTCATCAAGTAATGCTTCAATAACAAGAGAAACTGCTTTCTTATGGTCAGGCATCGGAACCTCTGCCTTATAGACATCTTTTGTAATAGGATCATGCTTGATTGAAGATGTATCCTGCCCGATCATTTCGCAAATACCCTTTGCAATTACGCTCTCATTTTCCATATCAATAAGCTGATATTTCAAAGATGAACTTCCGCAATTCATTACTAATATTTTCATGTTATACCTCACAAATTATAAGTTATTTATTCATACAATTGAAATTGCATTCAATTGTCCTCCTTCGCTCAAAGAGCCAGGTCAATTATAAAATACATTAGTTGTTCTGAGCCTGAACAGCTGTAATAGCGATAACACCAACGATATCTTCAACTAAACAGCCACGAGACAAATCATTAACAGGTGCAAAGATACCCTGAGTAATAGGTCCATATGCTTCTGCTTTTGCAAGTCTCTGAACAAGCTTATAACCAATATTACCTGCATCCAAATCAGGGAATACCAAAACATTTGCCTGGCCTGCTACAGGGCTGTCAGGAGCCTTGCTCTTACCAACTGAAGGAATGATAGCTGCATCAAGCTGAAGTTCGCCATCCATCATATAATCAGGATATTCTTCCTTAGCAATCTTAACTGCCTCTACAACTTTTGTTACATCATCATGCTTTGCACTTCCCTTAGATGAATGTGAAAGGAATGCAACCTTAGCCTTCTTTCCAACAAGACTTTCAAAGCTTGCTGCTGAAGAACCACCAATTACTGCCAATTCTTCAGGTGAAGGATTCTGAACAAGACCGCAATCTGCAAATACAAATGTTCCATTTTCACCAAGTTCGCAATCAGGAACTACCATAATAAAGAAAGCTGATACAAGCTTTGTACCTGGCTTTGTCTTTAAAATCTGAAGACAAGGTCTTAATGTGTTAGCTGTTGAATGGCATGCACCTGATACAACACCATCAGCATCACCCATCTTAACCATCATTACAGCAAATGTTGTATAATCTGTTGTCAAAGCTTCCAAAGCCTTCTCCGGAGTCATGCCCTTAGCCTGACGAAGTTCGACGAGCTTATCAACATAAGACTGTAACTTGTCGCAATTCTTAGGGTTAACAATAGTTGCTCCTGATAAATCATAATTCTTTGCATTCTCAGCAAATTCCTTCTCATCACCAATAAGAACGATGTTAGCTGTACCTTCCTTTAAGGTAATTGCAGCAGCTTCAATAACTCTTGCATCTTCTGTCTCAGGCAATACGATTGTCATCTTTTTTTGTAAAGCTCTTGCTTTGATGTCTTCAATAAAACTCATGACGTTTCTCCTTTTATGTGAATAAATTAATAACTCTTTTAGGGCACATGAAAAACATAAACCCACCAAAGAATTATTATAAAACAAACTCATTTTCAAGACAAGTTAAAATAACTAAATTATCCTATTTGTGTTAGTTATCTCACATATGCAAATATTGACAAAAAGAGTTTTCAATGATACATTCATAGCAGTTTTTCAAGGAGTTATTATGAATATAGGTGCTATAATTGCAGAATTTAATCCTTTGACAGAAGGTCATAAATATTTAATCGAAAAAGCCAAGCAGCAATGTGACAGCTTAATTGTTTTAATGAGTGGAAATTATGTACAAAGAGGTACCCCTGCCATCTTTGACAAACATTCAAGAGCACAGGACGCTTTAAATCAAGGATCTGATTTATTACTTGAATTGCCGCTTAAATATTCAACATCAAGCGCAGAAAATTTCGCATATGGCAGTGTTAAAATCTTGTCCTTGCTTAACTGCATTGACAAGATATATTTTGGCAGCGAATGCGGGGATATTTCACTTCTTACTAAAGCTTCTGAATACATTCATGACATTGAAGCCGACTCTGAATTTAATAATCTCGTAAAACAGGAATTAAAAAACGGATATTCTTATCCCAACGCCTGGTCAAATGCGCTTGAAGCAATTGACTGCAATTTAGATGATACCAATCCTCGTTTACTAACAGAAATTTTAAAAGGTAAAAATAATCTCCTTGGAATTAAATCTTTAACTTCAATGAAAACTTTGTCTTCTGCTTTTACCGCAGAAACCATTAAGAGAATAGACAAAAACAGTGCTACCACTGTACGATACAATATTCACGAAGCAACCTTGGGAATCAATAAATATGATGTTCCAAATTCAGAATATGCAAGTAAATCTCCACTTTTTGAAGATGACTTTTCTCTTCCTTTGTATATGACTCTTGTCTCAAAATCAGAAGAAGAACTATCTGAATATGTCGACGTTTCATCTGATCTTGCCTACGGAATTAAATCCAAGCTGAAAAGTTTTTCAGGGTACAATGACTTTTCTTTTTCATTAAAGAATAAATCTTTATCATTTGCAAGAGTTCAAAGAGCTTTGCTTCACATAATGCTTGATATTAAAGAGAATAATTCAATTGTATCAAAAAATAGTTTATCAGAACTTAAGGAAAGTGAAGTAATTACAGATTATACTAAAGTTCTTGGATTTAATGAAAAAGGCAGGGAAATATTGTCACTAATCAAAAAAAATTCAATGAATTTAGCTATTGTAACAAAACCATCTGACTTTTCAGTTTTCTCAAACGATGATGTGTTAAGTGATTACAAGACAGAATTACAATCTGATGCGCTATATTATCAGGTTCTCAGGAATAAATATAAGGATAAGTTAAAAGACGAATTAACAATTTCTCCAATAATCCTTGATAAATAGACTTTTTATAAGCAAAAAAGTTGATTGATTATTAATTATTATTGATTATTGATTATCGACAAGCTCATAAAACAAAACAATAATACAAAAACTAAAAAACCGGGCGATGCCCGATTTCTTAGTTATGCCCTTTTTTTGAAATTACTTGTTCGTCTCCAACATCACTATTAATTTGTCTATTTTAGAATCAATTTCACTTACTGAAGATCGTAATAATTCAAGTTCTTCACGATGCGACTGATAAGCAGAATCAATCATCAAATACTCTAAACTGACCTCAAATAAAACTGAATATTTAAAAACCAGATCAATAGTTGCATTTCTGGAATTCTTTTCAATCAAACCAATATGACTTGATGAATATCCTAAAACTTTTGCCAATGCAGCGCGGGTAAGATTCGCCTGTTCCCGCAATTCTTTCATTTTTCTTCCAATACTTTCGTAATCCGGACCTTCGATAGTTATTTCATTTTCTATCGCATTACTCAAATGAGCGTACATCCCATGCCCCCTATATATTTATTAGGGAAGAAATAAAAAGCAGCAAAGTGAATTTCATTAGGGCATACACCCCACTATCTTTTATTTCATTCCCTTTGCTGTAATAAAAATACCTTTTTCAAGTGCACATCATCTTAAAATTCTGTATTTTCTTTATAAACTCCTTTGGCCTTTCATCGCACAAAGCATACATTGCATCAAGCAATTCCTCAAATATCTTTTCCTTCTCATCATCACTTTCATTCTTAATCTTTGAGTTTGGAATAAAACTTTTTGCCAGTGCTTTCAAATCCTTCCACTCAAGCTCATCAAAAACAGATTCCAAATAATCAATAACTGATTCAGGTTCTTCCTTCATAAACTCAGTCATCTCATTATAAACATCTTTTGTCATATGCTTTTATCCCCAATAATTATATAATCCCAACAATCCATAAACTTGTTATAAAGTCACACATCTAATGCATTAATATAAAAACATTGCATCACCAATTAAAATATCTTAATACAAAAACATTGCATCACCAAATGAGAAAAAACGATATTTGTTTTTTACTGCTTCATTATATGCATTAAGAACACTTTCTCTGTTAGCAAATGCCGAAACAAGCATTAAAAGAGTTGACTCAGGCAAGTGGAAATTTGTAATTAAGGCATCCATACATTTAAACTTGTAACCGGGATAAATAAAAATGCCTGTATCTCCGCTTGATGCCTTAACAAATCCATTTTCATCCGCAACAGATTCAATAGTTCTGCATGAAGTCGTTCCTACGCAAATTACTCTTTTTCCGGATTTCTTTGCATTATTAATTTTTTCAGCATCCTCTTCCAATATCTGATATTCTTCAACATGCATGTGATGGTCGAGAATGTTTTCTTCCTTAACCGGTCTGAAAGTTCCAAGCCCGACATGTAAAGTTACATTTGCTATAACCACGCCCTTTTTTTCGAGTTTTTCAAAAAGTTCATTGGTAAAATGCAATCCGGCCGTAGGTGCAGCCGCCGAGCCCTCATACTTTGCATAAACTGTCTGATAGCGGTTTTTATCCTGAAGCTTATGAGTAATATAAGGTGGCAAAGGCATTTCGCCAAGTTTATCAAGCACCTCTTCAAAAATTCCTTCATACTCAAACTCAACCTGTCGGTTACCATCTTCCAAAGAATCAAGAATATGTGCTTTCAAAAGTCCATCTCCAAAACTTATTTCAGCACCTTTTTTTAATCTCTTACCAGGCTTTACCAAAGTTTCCCAGACTCTATCTGATATTCTTTTTAATAAAAGTATTTCACAATTAGCTCCAGGGTCTCCATTTTGATTTACCTTTGTGCCAAGCAAGCGCGCAGGTATTACCTTTGTATTGTTCCTTACAAGACAGTCTCCCGGATTAAGATAATTAACAATATCCGAAAAGATCTTATGTTCAATCTCACCTGTAGCTTTGTTTAATAGCATAAGTTTAGAGGAGGCTCTTTCTAAAAGAGGGTCCTGTGCTATTAATTCCTGCGGAAGGTCATAATAAAAGTCACTCGTTTTCATTTTAATTAAATCCTTTTTTAACTTTTCTTTTATTTGTATTCAAAAAACAATATAAAATGCTTTCTTTTTTAAAAATCAATCGGCTTCAGGCCATTTGATATAAGAAATTCATTAGCTTTGCTGAAATGTCTGCATCCGAAGAAACCTTTATTAGCAGAATAAAAGCTTGGATGACTTGCTTTTAAAATCAGGTGTTTTGGATTGTTTAGCATTTTCTCTTTTGACTTTGCTCCATTTCCCCAAAGTAAAAAAACAATCGGCTTATCCAAGCTGTTTAAATATCTTATTATTGCATCAGTTAATTCTTCCCAGCCTTTTTTCTCATGTGATAAAGCTACCTTCTCTCTCACAGTAAGAATAGTATTTAGCATCAGTACACCTTGTTTAGCCCATCTTTCCAGATTTCCATTGTCAGGAATGTCAACACCTAAATCATCATGCAGCTCTTTAAACACATTTCTCAATGAGCAGGGAATTGTTTTTTGACTTAACGGCACAGAAAAAGCAAGTCCATGTGCCTGATTAAATTCATGGTAAGGATCTTGCCCAAGTAAAACCACCGAAACATCTGCTGGCTTAACAAATTCAAGTGCTTTAAACAAATCATCATATTTAGGATAAACCACATAGCTTTCATACTCAGAAGCAACAAAACTTCTCAATTTATCAAAATACGATTTAACAAATTCTTCTTCAAGTACTTCCTTCCATTCAGAAGGTATTTTATCCACTAAATCAAACTTCATAATATACTTTACTCAGTCAACCTTCATTATTTATTTTACTCAGTCAACCTTCATTTTTTCACTCAGTCAATTATATATTTTATTCAGTCAACCTTACGCTAACGCCTTTATCTCTCAAATATTTCTTAAGTTCTTTAATCTCAAGTTCTTTATAGTGAAATAAAGATGCAGCTAGTGCTGCTTCACAACCACCTGTTGTTAATGCCTCATAAAAATGTTCATTATTACCTGCACCGCCTGAAGCAATAACAGGGATTGAAACGCAGTCAGTAATCTGTTTTAACAAATCCAAGTCGTAACCATTTTTGGTTCCGTCACAATCCATACTTGTTACAAGAAGTTCACCCGCTCCTAACTGCCATGCTTTAACGGCCCACTCAACAGCGTCAATCCCCATGTCTATTCTTCCGCCATTTTTATAAATATGATAGCTTCCGTCACTAGTTCGTTTTGCGTCAATTGCAACAACCATACACTGAGAACCAAATTTCTCAGCGCCATCGCTAATCAACTTAGGATTCATAATAGCTGCCGAATTAACAGCAACCTTATCTGCACCCTCTCTTAAGGTTTCTCTAATATCATCAATTGTTCTTATTCCACCACCAACAGTAAAAGGAATAAATATTTTCTCTGCTATTCGTCTAACCAATTCAAGCTTTGTTTTTCTTGCATCAGAAGAAGCAGTAATATCAAGAAAAACCAACTCGTCGGCTCCAGCCTTATCATAAGCACTACCAACCTCTATCGGATCTCCTGCATCCCTTAAATTAACAAAGTTAATTCCTTTTACTACTCTTCCATTATTTACATCCAAACAAGGAATAATTCTTTTTGTGTGCATTTTAACCTCTTATTTCATCTTAGCAAAGTTATCCAAAATTCTCAGTCCGGTTTCTCCACTCTTTTCGGGATGGAACTGACATCCAAATACATTCTCATGTTCAACTGCAGCACCGATTTTTACTGAGTAATCACTCGAAGCACATACATGCTCAAAATCTCCAGGAAGATAAAATGAATGAACAAAATAAACATAGTCTCCCTGTCTGATTCCCTTAAACAGACGAGAATTTTCTTTTATATCAAGCGAATTCCATCCAATGTGTGGAACCTTAAATTCTTTTGAGCCAGGAATAAGTTCAATTGAGTTATCAAACAATGACAATCCCTTTACATCAGGAGATTCCTTGCTTTCTGAAAAGAGCAACTGCATTCCAAGGCATATGCCTAAAAACGGCTTTCCGCTTTTCACATACTCTTTGATAGCCTCATCAAGACCACGTTTCTTTAAATTGTCCATAGCTTGGCCAAATGCACCAACCCCCGGTAAAAGAAGATGTGATGCTGATTTAACAGCATCACAATCCCCGGTAAGTTCTGTATTATAGCCTAAATATTCTAATGCCTTACAAACACTTTGAGTGTTGCCGGCATCGTAATCAATAACTGTTATCATATCGGCCCTCTAACTTTGATTGAACTATTTTCTCATATTCACGATTTAACTTTGCTTGAATTATTTTCTTGTATTGACGATTTCATCGACAAACAAAGAATATTTATCCTTATCAGACATTCTTGACAAAATCATCGCTGATGTTTCATCTAAATCAAAATCCTCTTCAAGACACTTAAGAATTTCGCTTCTAACATAATCAACATCATCCTGTATGCCAATTCTTCTTGCTAAATCAAAATACTTATCATACTTCTGAAGACCTTTAATCAATGAATCAAGTGCCTTCTTTTCATCTCCAAGATAAGAATAATTTATGTAAGAGTTAAGCTGTTTGTTAATAAACATAACAGTCATAACCTTGTCGTAAAGTTCCTTATCACCTGATTTTATCTTCAATCCGCATATTTCATCATATGCATCATTATATTCTTTTCTTTCAAAACTCTGATTTGCATGTCGCAATGAAAGATTATATGTTACTATTGATGAACCAAATATAGATAAAACAATAGCTATGCCAAGGATGCAAAGAATAACAACAACTCCGGCTTTATTTATTTTTACTTTGCCTTCTTCGGATTCAGCTTCCTTTAAAGCCTCAAGTTTTTTCTGCTTCTTTTCTTCCTTTAAAACTAAAGCAAGCTTTTGTTTTTCCTGCTTAATTCGGTCTTTTTCAGCCTTGGCAGCTTCCTTTTCTTCTGCCTTCAGCGCTTTGGCGGCCTCTTTAGCCTCCTTCTTTGCCTTTTTCTCAGCTTCGATCTGTTCAGGTGTTTTCTCAGCCTTCAACTTGGAAGCAGGAATCTTTTTGTTACCAAAAATTTCCTTACCAACGTCATATTCGCTATATTCACCGTCTTCAAGCTCTGTAAGACCATATTCGTCTTCATCATCACTTTCAAAGCCGCTGCTTTCCATTTCATCGATGAATTCCGCACCGAACAGATCCTTCAAATCACTGTCAGTATCTGAGATCTCAGGCATAGCATCAAAGCTAAAGGATGAGCTTTCATCTTCGCCCAAATCACCAATTTCTTCAAGTGTCGCTTCTTCGATTTCTTCAATTTCTTCATCCTCAGAATCTGAAGTTAAGGACATTAAATTAGCTAAATCAGCACTAAGAACATCGCCGAAACCATCATTTGTGTTTAAGTCCTGCGCTAAAGGCTCTTCTGAAGCTATATTTGAATCCTCTTCTAATGCTTCTCCACCTGAAATCAAATCATCAAACCCATCAAGAAGTTCAGGCATTCCGCCATTCTCATTATCACCTTCCTGAGGCATTCCTATATCTTGTGTAATATCAAAGTCAGAAACATCATCTGCTTCAGGATTACTGCTTAAGCCAAATATATCACCTAATCCTGCATTATCATTTAACTCTGAATTTTCAAAAGAGTCGCTGCTTGCAGCATCTGTACCATCATTTAAATTTGCAATTTCCGGTGATATACCATTTATGCCACCTGCATTATCTCCTACGATTTCATCAAAAACCTCGTTGAAATCAGATGACATATATTCCGATGGATTGATAGCATCAGGTCTTTCAAGTATGTTATCAAAATCAAAGGTTGGATTAAAATCTTTAATTTCTTCTAAAGGAAGTTCAGAACCATATTGCATTCCAAGCTCTTCAAGTGCTGCTTTGACACCTGAATCAGGAATTTCAATGACAATGTCTTCACCCGTTTCGCTATAATCTTCAGAAGCAAAATCGCCGTCAAAGCTCTCTTCATCAATTTCTTTCTTGCTTTCTTTTGCTAATTTCTTCTTTTCACTCTTAGGGATTTTGTCCTTTTTAGAAGCCTTTGTTTTTTTCTGCTTAGTAACTTTTTCTTCTGGATAATTCTCTAAAGCTTCGCCTTTTGAATCTGAAGCATTTGCTAAATCGTCTTCAAAATCAATGTACTTTTGCATTTCATCAAAGCTAAGAGTTATGTCTTCATCAAAATTTTCTTTTTCTTCTGAACTTTCATTAAAGTCAGCTTCTACTTCAAAATTTGTATCCTGATTATTATCAATTTCTTCATCAAAAACAAAGATGTCCGTATCCGAGCCTTCTTCTCCATCAATTTCTTCATCTAAAGAAGCATTAGCAAAGTCAAAAGTTTCATCGAAAACAAATGAAATGTCATCTTGTGAATCATTTCTGGCAAGCTCAGGATTCAACTTTTCTCTCAATTCTTCCTGCATCGCAAAATCTGCGGGATTCAGATTCTCTTCAATGCCCTCAAACAAAGGCAATTCCTCGCCCTCATCAAGCATCAAAACATCTGCGTCTATCGCCGCAAGCATTTCTTCATCAGTAAGTTGTTCTTCTACCTTGAAAGTTGATTCTTCATCCGGTTTCTCTAAAGTTTCAGCAACATTATTTGTTTCAATAGCTTCAGCAATTTCAATAGCTTCAATAGATTCAATAGCGTCATTAGCTTCATCAGCTTCATCAGCTTTACTATCTTCAGCTATTTCATCTTCTTTAGCCAAATAAACTGTGCTTTCCTCTTTAGCTTCCTCCACTTCGTCAAAGCTCACATCGAATTCTTCTTCTAACTCTTTGCGTTCCTTGTCTTCTATATAAGAACGAAGTGTATTTTCAGTTTCGTCTCCGGAAACCTGATTTAATAAACTGTCAAGATAATTTTCGTCGTTTCCCGGCATCTTATCTCCGTTTTATCATTTATAATATCAATAAAATGTAATATATAAAGTTATTAATAAAGTAATTAATGAATTAATAAATCAATACATCAATGCATCAATAA
>JAKSSA010000032.1 GCA_024403335.1 Lachnospiraceae bacterium | reverse complement strand
ATTATTGTAATTATTGTAATTATTGTATTTATGTTAATATTGAAATTATTGTAATTATTGTAATTATTGTATTTATGTTAATATTGTAATTATTGTATAAATTATTAAATTCAATTATTATCAAATTCTTCATCAGAAAAGCGATTACTCGATGTTTTGTATCTGTTCTCTTATCTTTTCTATTTCAGTTTTAAGATTAATTGCAATATTAGAAATCGTAATATCATTTGCCTTAGACAAAATTGTATTTGCTTCTCTGTTCATTTCCTGTGCAATGAAATCAAGCTTTCTTCCAATATTTTCAGCCTCCTGCAAGGTTTCGCGCATATGCTTAATATGACTTGATAATCTCACAACCTCTTCATCTGTGCAAATCTTGTCTGCAAATAATATGATTTCTGTAGCAAGTACAGCTTCATCTACCTTTGTATCACCTAAAAGCTCGTTAACCTTCTCAGTAATTCTGTTTCTGTACTCTTCAACAATCTGAGGTGATCTTTCTTTAACCTGTTCAACAAGTTCTTCAAGAAATGAAAGTTTCTCATTTATATCCTTGCCAAGATTTTCACCTTCAGCAAGTCTTGCTTTAACAAACTGCTCACAAGCTGAGACTACTGCACTCTGAATATGATTCCACAATTCTTCTTCGTCTTCTTTTGCATCATCAATTGTAAAAACCTCAGGAAATCTTGCCAAAGTTGAAACTCTGATATCATTTTCAAGACCAAAAGATTCACTCATGCTCTTTGTTAATTCAAGATATGCTTTTGCAACATCTTCATGATATGTAACCTTTGTCTTTCCTTCTGTGAAGTCTTCATAAGAAATGAAAATATCAACCTTACCTCGATTTACATACTTTTTAAGTAAATTACGAACACTTGATTCATAAAAACCAAGCACTTTTGGCATCTTAACTGCCACTTCATTATAACGATGATTAACGGATTTCATTTCAACCGTTATTTTTACATTCTCATCAGAATATTCGCCTCTTCCGAAGCCGGTCATACTTTTTAACATATATCAATCCTTATTCTTAATAATCAAACCAAAATATTTTATCTCAATTTATGATTATGTGTCAATCAATTATTAGTCACCCATTTCAGAAATATTTTCCATAATGGTCTTTGCATCAGGCTTTGAATCACCATGTTTTGTCGCAAGCATTGTGAAGAATGCAGCTACAACGAATATTGTAGCATAAGGGAAAAGTGTTGTATATCTGATATCAAGGAACACGCCGCTTATAATAGGAGTAAGTGTCTGTGCTGCCATACTTGCGGTATAGTAAAATCCTGTATATTTACCAATATCACTTCCTGATGCAAGCTCAACTACCATAGGGAATGAATTTACATTAATCGATGCCCAGCCTATTCCTGCAAGTGCAAAAAGTAAATTCATTATCATTGCAGGAGTTCCTGCACGAAGGAAAGAAGCTGCAAAGAAGCTAATTGCAAGTATTACTACGCCACCAAGAATAACCTTCTTTCTTCCAAGCTTTGATGAAACCATACCAACCGGAATATAAGAAACAATTGCAGCTGCATTACCTATAAGCAAGGTAGTATTAAAGTCTACATTAAGCACGTTTCCGGCATATACTGAATACTTGCTTGTAACAGCATTATATCCGAAAAACCATAAAATAACTGAAGCAAGGATAAGGTATAATGACTTTCGTTCTTCCTTTGAAAGCTTGTGAGAATTGTTTTCTTCTTCTGCATCTTCCTCAATTCCGTAAAGCTTTGACTCAGCTTTCATTTCTTCAACAAATTTAGGCTCATTAACATTAAGCTTAAATATAAGCAATGAAACAAGCATTATGCAGATAACTACTGAAAAATAAGGTATATAACTCATTAATGCATTTTCTGCCTTGCCTGTCTTAAAAATGATACCCATTACAAGTACTAAAATACCACCTGATGTTCCAAGCAAATTAATAATAGCATTTGCTTTTGATCGTAAGGGCTTAATAGTTACATCAGGCATTAATGCAACCGCAGGAGATCTGAAGGTTGACATTGAAATTAAAACTAAAAGAAGTAATGCAATAAAGGTAACAAGTGTTGCAGGATTAGCTTTTGTGGTTTTCCATGCATAGCTTTGTCTTACAGGAACTACATAATTCGTATAATCAGGATTAATATTTCCATCCTTGTCATACATTTCAATAGAAAGAAATTCCTCTCTTGAAAGCTTTTCTTTAAGCTTATAAGTTCTTGAATCATCTGGCATCTTAAACTCAAGGTCAGCATCATACAATGTAGCCAGTGCATTAGGATTATCTATGTCCACATCAGCAATATTATTCTTCTGCCATCCGTCAACAAAGGACAGGCAAAGATAAAAAACTGCTGCCAAAATAGTACCAATAAGAATATATGGTGTTCTCTTTCCATATTTGGACTTTGTTTTATCTGACAAAGTGCCAAACAAAGGAAGCATAAAAAGTGCGAATATGTTATCCAATGCCATAATAAAGCCTGACAAAGTCTGATTCATACCGAACTTATCAACTAATATTTTCGGAATAAGTGAGTCATATGACTGCCAGAAAAGGCATATAAGGAAAAACGCAAAACCCACATAAATCGTCTTCTTATTGTTTAATTTCATAAATCCCCCAACAAAAATATAATAAAGATATTACCTTCAAATCCTGTAAGCAGCTGAGTTTTACTAAACAGCTTTCAAAAGTGTTGTCACCTAAAACATATAAACCATTTCTTCAGCAGGCTTTGAGGATGCTGAAATATTGATTAAATCAAGGAAAGGTGCATCTCCTTCATAATCTTTATCATATTCAACATGAATTTTTGCCGTAATTACAGCCCAATCCTTGTGCTTAAGCATACCAAGATTTCCTCTGCATACAAATCCGACAAACGCCACATCATTAGCGCAACAGGTCATGCAAAGACGGCCCGGAACGAAATCATTTCCCTTAAACTTACGGTCTTTGTAAATCATTCCCTTGAACTTAACGGTCTTGCCATCGTACTTTTTAGGATTATCAGCAGCATCAAGATAGAAAATACCATAATCGTCATCTTCTATTTCTATAATGTCTGCATTGATGTTATAAGGAAGGTCATCCTCCTCATTAGAGCCATCACTTCCGTCAACAAAATCGTAAACTACCTGCGCTCCTCTGTTCACTGCCTTTACAGCTTTTCTGAGAGACTGCTTTTTAGTGTTTACATTGCATCTGTTAAAAATAACAAGCTCAGTAAACATCATCTGCTCATTCATAAACTGACGCATATTACTTAAATATGATTCAAAAGTCTGAGCATTAATCAATGAAATCATTTGCGCCATAACCCAGTTTCTTGGCATTCCTTTATCAACAAATGAGCTAACTGACCATGTACCGTTAAATTCAATCAAAACACGTCTTGGCTTATATGTATCCTGTAATTTCTTAAAATAATCAGGACCAAATGCTTCTTCATCTTCTGCATAAACAACAGAAACATTTAAATCTGCCAATGCCTTTTCATCATATTCACTAAAGCCTTCTTCACATACTATAAGCAGTGTTTTAGGCTTATCTTCAAGAAAATATGGATCTCTTAAAGTGTTGTTAATAAAAGTTGTCTTTCCGCTTTCCAAAAAACCGGAAATAAAATAAACAGGTATTTCCATCATTTCTTCCCTCTAAAATAACTGATAATTCCTAAAAGAAAAAGAACTACTACAAAAATTATAATAAATCTGACAAAGAATCCCGAATCCATTTTTTTGCCTCCTATAGCATAAAAAGTTTCTCTACTTCTTCTTCCTTAAGATCTTTTCCGATTACGCAAAGTCTTCCTGTATAATCAGGAGCACCTGTTCTGATTTCATACTCACCAGGTGTTAAATCAAAGTGGAACCATTCGCCTGACTCTGACTGAACCATACCCTTTGCTCTAAGAACAAAACCATAGTCCTCTGTATTAGCAAGCTTGTTAAGAATTCCATCAAGAACGTCCTTTTCGAACTTATGATGAGTTTCTTTTCCCCAGCTTGTAAATACTTCATCTGCATCATGGTGATGATGATGGTGATGGTGGTGATGATGCTCATGTTCTTCATCATCATGGTGATGGTGGCAGCAGCACTCTTCTTCGTCATCATCGTCGTCATCATCGTCATGATGGTGGCAGCAGCATTCCTCATCGTCGTCATCATCGTCGTCGTCATGGTGGTGATGGTGGTGGTGATGGTGGTGGTGATGCTCATGTTCTTCATCGTCATGATGATGGTGACAGCAGCATTCTTCTTCGTCATCATCATCGTCATCATCGTCATGATGGTGACAACAGCATTCGTCCTCGTCATCATCGTCATCATCGTCGTCGTCATGGTGGTGATGGTGGTGGTGATGATGTTCATGTTCTTCATCGTCATGGTGATGATGGCAGCAGCACTCCTCTTCCTCTTCTTCCTGCTTCATTTCAGCTATCAAATCAGATGCCAAAGTGCTCTTTTGTTCCATCGCATTCAAAATCACATCACCTGAAATATCATCCCAGGGAGTTGTAATAATAACAGCAGAGGGGTTCTTTTCTCTTAACAAATTTACAATCTCATCAAGCTTATCAGCCTGAAGCTTTTGTGTTCTGCTCAAAATAATGGTCTTTGCACTTTCAACCTGATTGTTGAAAAACTCACCAAAGTTTTTCATATATACTTTAGCTTTTGTTGCATCTACTACCGCTGAAGCACTGTTTACAACCGCCTCGCCAAGATTCTTCTCCACGCCTGCAACTGCTTTAATAACATCTGACAACTTACCAACACCTGAAGGTTCAATAATGATTCTGTCAGGTGCAAATTTCTTCATAACTTCGCCTAAAGCCTGACCAAAATCACCAACAAGTGAACAACAGATGCATCCTGAATTCATCTCTGTAATTTCAATTCCGGCATCCTTTAAGAAGCCACCATCAATACCTATTTCACCAAATTCGTTCTCAATAAGAACAACCTTTTCATTTTTCATTGCTGAATCCTGAAGAAGCTTCTTAATCAATGTTGTTTTTCCGGCACCCAAAAAACCGGAAATAATATCAATTCGTGCCATTCCAAGCACCTCCATAATTAAAATAAAGTTGAAGTCAAAAACCTCAACTTTAAGTATAACACATATTCAAAAAAAGATAAAGCAAATATAGTAAATCTGTTTGCCATCTGTCATAAAGCTATGCTAATCTGTCACGACTTTTATGGTTACAGGCATTCCAGGCTTAACTCCTAATTCCTGTCTTGAAGGACCATATACATATAAGCCTTCCGTTTTATGTTCAAAAGAAACCTCACCATAACCAAGAATCGAAACATTTTTAATAATTCCCTGGAAATCAAGCGAATTAAAATCTGAAATTCCCAAAGTTCTTACAAGCAGCTTACCATCTTCGGGGTAATTTAAATTGATGGCATATACAGCCCCGTTGCCACATGTAAAGCGATAATCTTCCTTCGTATATTCTTTTCCTCTTACATCTGAAAACTTACCTTCAGCTTCTAAAGTAGGTCCTTCTGAAGATTTTTTAAATGGTTTTGAATTATATATTGCTTCGCCATTTACCGATAACCACTCACCTATATCAAGCAAAATCTGTTTATCACCATCAGGAATAGTACCATCTGACTTTGGTCCGATATTAAGCAAAAGATTACCATTTTTAGATACAACATCAACAAGATAGCATACAATCTCATCAGACTTTTTATAATCTAAGCCATCAATATAGCACCATGAGTTATATGCAACAGCAGTGTCCGTCTGCCAGCTATAGCTTTGGGAGGTTCCAAATTTTCCTCTTTCAACATCAGGAATTCCTGATCCAAAAGGAACCGGATCATGCTTATAGATAATGGCAACTTCTCTCCCCCATTCTTCTGCACGATTATAATAATATGCCATCAGTTTCTTTAAATGCTCTTTATAGCTTTCATGCATTATCCACCAGTCAAAATACAACAAGGCAGGTTTATACTTATCTATAATCTCGCAGCACCTTAAAAGCCAGTCATCCAAAAACTCTTTCGTAGAGGCAACCGGAGAATGAACATCTGACATATCAGGAACAGTACCAAAGCTTGGCCAGTATATATGTCCTCTCTCAAAATCTTTGTCAATATCGCTCTCAAACTCCCTGCCACAGCCTAAAAACCAATAATGCTCTGCTCTGTGAGTTGAAGTAGCAAATATCATATTTTCTTTTTCGCATGCACTTTTAAGTTCACCTACTATATCCCTTTTAGGTCCCATTTCCTTTGCATTCCAGTGAGACAATTCACTTTCATACATCTGAAAACCATCATGATGTTCTGCAACAGGAACTACATATCTTGCACCGGCTTTCTTAAAAAGATTAATCCATTCATCTGCATCAAACTTTTCAGCCTTGAACATAGGTATAAAATCTTTATAGCCGAATTCCTTCTGAGGTCCATAGGTTTTTATATGATGCTCATATTCTCTTGTATTAAGACAATACATTGATCTTGAATACCATTCATTTCCAAATGCAGGCACTGAAAATATACCCCAATGAATGAAAATACCGAATTTTTCTTTTGTAAACCATCTCGGAGTCTGCCATTGTGTAAGTGATGCCCAGTCCGCATGGTATGTTCCATTTTCATTAACTTCATCAATTAACTTTAAATATTTTTCTCTGTCCATTTCTTCGCCCCTATTACCCTGCTTAAATTCTCTTAAAAGCCTATAAAGTAAAATATTTAATTAAAACAAATCTTTTTACTTTCCTGCTTTCTACTGCCCTGCTTTTCAATAATTGCATTTATTATATAAAATAAAAAAGTAACTTCCTTTTATGAAAAATATATATCATAAAAAAAGGATGGTCAAGTAAAACCACCCTTATTACACAAATGTATTATATACTACATAAAAGCTGTTGCAACAAAATACAAAACTACAATGAACAGAAGGTTAAAAGCTGTAAACTTCGCAAGATAGTTGCCCACTTTACCAGGATTATGCTTTTTAAACTCTGTAAATGTAATAAGACTTGCTAAAGAAGCAATCAAGGTACCGCAGCCACCAATATTTACCGCCTGTAAAAGAGCCCTGTAATCATTAGTAAAATGTGAAAGCAAAACAGCGCTCGGTACATTACTGATACATTGGCAGGAAAGAATACCGAAAAGCAAAGTATTAAGCGGCAAAACCTCCTGAAAAAAATCATTCACTGCCTGAATTCTCGCAAGATTTGAAGAAAATACAAAAAAGCAACAAAAAGTCAGTAATAAAGGATAATTAACTATTTTTAATGCTTTCCGATCAAGAAACATCAAAGCTGCAACTACAACAAAGGTACCAACGAACGGATTAACTACCCTGAATACAATCAATATTGAAAAAACAAAAAGGCAGGAATATATAACCGTTCTCTTTACATTAAATTTATAATTATCATCTCTTTTAAGCTCTAATGGTGTTTTCTTTACAAACAGACAAATAATGATAATCATTACTGTTGCTGCAGCAAAAGTAGGGAACATTATCTGCATAAATTCTATATTATCAATTTCATAGAAAGCAAATAAATAAAGATTCTGAGGATTGCCAAAAGGAGTAAGCATGCCTCCAAGATTTGCTGCAATATTCTGCATAATAAAAGTAAATGCCATTGAATCATAATTATCTGTTCTGTCTAACACAAAAAATCCAAGTGGAAGAAAGGTCAAAAGTGCCATATCATTAGCAAGAATCATTGAACCGAAAAAAGTAATAAAAACCAGTGTTATTACTGCATATCTTAAATTTTTTAGTTTAATAATAATTGATTTGCTTATTATCTCAAACAGATGAATATCAGAAAATGCTCCTACTACTGCTAAGGTACAAAACAAAGTAGCTAAAGTCTGAAAATTAAAATAGCCCGCATATTCCGAGTCAATTGGAACAAAAATACAGGAAACCAGCATTGCTAAAATAGCAATGCACAAAACCGTCTGACTAAAAAATACTTTCTTTATCAGCTTCATCGTCTTTACAAATATATTGTCCACTGTAGCCATGCTCCCAGCCTTTCGTGTAATACTTAAGTTAAATGATTATATTAAGTTCATCCAATCAATAGCAGTTTAGACATCGTATAATATAAATGCTTCATTTCATACTTAATATTTTATATAAGTTTTTTACTTATCGCACAAAAATAATTGCGACCTTAAACCAGTCGCAATTATTATACTTAATACTTAATTTGTCAATACTTTTGAAATTTGATTTTATTAACAAGCGCCCTGTGCAAGCATAGCATCTGCAACCTTTTCAAAGCCTGCAATGTTAGCACCTACAACATAATTTCCTTCAAAACCATATTTCTTAGAAGCATTATCAAGATTATGGAAAATATTAACCATAATGTCATGAAGCTTTGCATCAACTTCTTCAAATGTCCATGAAAGTCTCTCTGAGTTCTGAGTCATTTCAAGACCTGATGTAGCAACACCACCTGCATTTGCTGCCTTACCGGGAACAAACTTAACCTTATTCTCAATGAAATAGTTTGTAGCATCAAGTGATGTAGGCATGTTAGCACCTTCACATACGGCAATAACACCATTAGCAACCAATGCTTTTGCATCATCAATAAGAAGCTCGTTCTGAGTAGCACAAGGTAAAGCGATATCGCACTTAACTGACCATACGCCCTTGCCTTCATGATATTCTGCATTAGGACGATACTTTGTATATTCTGTAAGTCTTGCTCTCTTAACTTCCTTGATTTCCTTCAAAGCCTCAAGATCAATACCATCCTTGTCATATACCCAACCTGTTGAATCACTGCAGGTAACAGGCTTTGCACCCATCTGATATGCCTTTTCAATAGCATAAATAGCAACGTTTCCGGCACCTGATACAACCACTGTCTTTCCGGCAATATCAATACCATTGCACTTAAGCATTTCCTGTGTCATGTAAAGAAGACCATAACCTGTAGCTTCTTTTCTTGCAAGTGAGCCGCCATATGAAAGACCTTTACCTGTTAAAACGCCTTCCCAAACGCCACGAATCTTCTTATACTGTCCGAACATGAAACCGATTTCTCTTGCACCAACACCGATATCACCTGCAGGAACGTCTGTGTCAGCACCAATATACTTGCAAAGCTCTGTCATAAAGCTCTGGCAGAATGCCATAATTTCTCTGTCTGATTTGCCCTTAGGATCGAAATCAGAACCACCTTTGCCACCACCCATAGGAAGACCTGTCAATGAGTTCTTGAAAGTCTGTTCAAATGAGAGGAACTTCATGATACTCTGGTTTACTGAAGGATGAAGTCTTAAACCTCCCTTGTAAGGTCCAATAGCATTGTTAAACTGTACTCTGTAGCCTGTATTAACCTGAACCTGTCCCTTATCATCAACCCAGGGAACTCTGAATCTTACAATTCTATCGGGTTCAACAAGTCTTTCAAGTAAACCTTCTCTTCTATACTTTTCCTCATTTGCTTCAATAACAGGTCTTAATGATGTTAAAACTTCCTTAACTGCCTGATGGAATTCCTTTTCACCTGGATCTTTTTTTACAACAAGATCATAAACTTCATCTACGTAACTCATACTGTCCCTCTTAACTAAAAGTGTAGTGTTTTAACACCCTCCGGTGTGTTTTTTCTTTATATTGTATTATTATACACATGTATACAATCTTGTGCAATGTTTTTCTGACGGCTCTTATATTAATAATTTCACTATTTTCAATAACAAGTGCTTATTTATTAAGACATAAAGATTCTTACATTCATTTGTATTTTTCATGAATATGTCTTATAATTTCAAAATAACATAAAAAAGGACTTATTATGGCATTTGACGGCATTACAATCGCAAATTTAGTTTACGAATTTAAAAATAAAATATTACAGTGTCACATCTCCAAAATCGCTCAGCCTGAAAAAGATGAGCTTATTCTTACATTAAAAGGAAGTGAAACACACAGACTGTTTCTTTGCGCAGACCCTACTCTTCCACTTGTTTATCTCACTAGTGAAAATAAGGATAACCCACTTACTGCGCCTAATTTTTGTATGCTTTTAAGAAAATATTTTAACGGCGCAAGGATTATTGACATAAATCAGCCAGGTCTTGAAAGAGCAATTGATTTTACCATAGAACACAATGACGAATTTTTCGACAAACAGATTAAGCACCTTATCATAGAGATCATGGGCAAACACTCAAATATTATTCTTTGTGATAAAGATTATACTATCATTGATGCAGTAAAAAGAATTCCTTCATTTGTAAGTTCTGTTCGCGAAGTATTACCCGGAAGACATTATTTTCTTCCAAATACTGAAAATAAATTAAATCCCTTAGAAACAGACAAAGAGGCTTTTTTTGAAGCGATACATAAACCTGTCCCTCTTTATAAGGCTATTTACAGTTCTTTTACCGGTATCAGCCCTTTGATTGCAAATGAGATATGTAAAAGAGCAATAATTGAAAGTGAATCAGCAATTTCTCTTGATGATACACAACTTGAAGTGCTCTATCAGGCTTTTTCAAACCTTATTAAGGAAATTAAGAATAATGCATATTCTCCTGCTATCTACAAAAATGAAGATGGATTCTTTGATTATTCTGTGCTTTTGCTTTCTGACAAAGCTAATTATGAAGTAACTGAATATGAATCTGTTTCAACACTTCTTGAGAACTTTTATAAAGCTAAAAATTTAAATACAAAAATCAAGCAAAAATCAACAGACTTGAGAAAACTGATAGGTAATCTTTTAGAACGAGAAACAAAAAAACTCGAATTACAGTTAGCTTCACAAAAAGATACTGAAAAACGTGATACCTTCAAATTATATGGGGAACTGCTTTCTGTATATGCCTATAATCTTGAGACGGGACTAAAAAAAGCAGTTGTAAACAATTATTACACAAATGAAGATATTACTATCCCACTTGATGAACAGCTTACACCGCTTGAAAATGTCAAAAGATATTATGACAAATATGCAAAGCTTAAAAGAACACACGAAGCACTAATTGAACAAATAAAGACCACAAAAGAGGCTAAAGAAGAACTTGAGCTTTTAAGATTTTCTCTTGAGATTGCAAGAACCGAAGAAGATTTGAATGAAATCAAAGAAGAACTTATTGCAAATGGTTTTGTAAAAAAACAGATTATTGCAGGCAAACAAAATAAGAAAAATCAAGTCAAAAAGAAAACTAATTCCTTTCTTCACTTTAAAACTAAAGACGGAACTGACATCTATGTTGGAAAAAACAATCTCCAGAATGAAGAGCTGACACTTAAATTTGCTAAAGGAAATGACTGGTGGTTCCATGCAAAAAAGATGCCGGGTTCACATGTTATTTGCATTAATAATACCCAAAACTCAGAAATGCCTGATGAAATATATGAAATATGTGGTTCGCTTGCAGCCTACTATTCAACGGGCAATCAGGCTCCCAAAACTGAAGTAGATTATCTTCAAAAAAAGCATATAAAAAAGCCACAGGGAAGTGCTTTGGGTTTTGTTATCTATCATGAAAACTATTCACTAATGGCTGTCCCAAAAAGTCCTGAGGCATTAGGTTTAACAGAAATATAAACAGAGGTATGTATGATTAAAGCTGATTACCATACACATTCACATTTTTCAACTGATTCAGAAGAAAAAACAGAGAATATTATAAAAGCCGCATATGACAAAGGACTTACTTCCATTTGTCTTACTGACCATATGGATTTAGATTTTCCAAATGATAATACTCTCTTTGTTTTTAATCCCGATGAGTATTTTAAAGAGCACGAGGAAATACGAAGAAACAATAAGCTTCCAATTAAATTCCTTTCAGGTATTGAAATTGGGTTACAGCCTTATGAGGATACACTTAGAAAAACTAATGAGCTCATTAATAAATACCCTTTTGATTTTGTCATTGGCTCAACCCATATAATCGATTCTCTTGATCCATTTGATCACATATTCTGGGAAAACCGTTCAAAAAATGAAAGTCTCAGAAGATATTTCGAAACAATATATGAAAACATCAAGCTATATAATAATTACGATGTTTTGGGGCATATAGATTACTGTATAAGATATGTGCCTGATGATATAGATACACAAGATTACAATCACAAAGATTTCAGCGATATACTTGAAGTAATCCTTAAAAAGCTCATTTACGACGGTAAAGGGCTTGAAATAAACTGCTCAAGTATAAGGAAAGGACTTAATATCACTAATCCCAAGGTTGAAGTTCTTAAAATGTACAAAGATTTTGGCGGTGAAATACTAACTTTTGGTTCCGATGCTCATAAAGCAAGTGATGTTGCCAATCCTTTTAAAATATCAGAAGCTTTTGCAATAGAGGCCGGTTTTAAATATTATGCGACCTTTGAAAAACGCCAGTTGACAATGCACAAAATATAGAAAAATAAAAAATACCAGATTTAAATACTAATGATGCTAAAATATTATTAATTAAAATTATGCAAAACATTGAGAATTAAAAATGCTGTCTATGAACAGCCAGATAAACAAAATGCATGAGTATATATAGAAACAGGGACCTATCAAGTCCCTGTTTCTATAAAATCGTAACCAAATCAATAAACTATATCTTTGCAGAACAATAATTAGTAATCTTCTTCCTCTTCACCTTCATGAATGTCACTCTTCGGTTTCTTCAAGCCTTCGATAACAATACCATTCTTTTCAGCATAGTCCCACAATGCTGCATGAATTGCTTCCTCAGCAAGTAAAGAGCAATGCACCTTTACAGGAGGAAGTCCGTCAAGTGCTTCCATAACAGCCTTATTTGTTACTTCCAAAGCTTCATAAATTGTCTTTCCCTTAACAAGCTCGGTAGCCATACTGCTTGTAGCTACTGCTGCGCCACAGCCAAAGGTCTTAAACTTAACATCTCTGATTACCTGATTTTCATCAATATCAAAGAAAATTCTCATAATATCGCCACATTTTGCATTACCAACTGTACCTACACCGCTGGCATTTTCTATCTCACCAACGTTTCTGGGATTGGTAAAATGATCCATTACTTTCTCGCTGTACATATTGCCTCCAATATTATTTATTTGACTTCACAAAATCCTCATAGAGAGGGCTCATAGCACGAAGTTTTGCTACAATTTCCTTCAAAACATCTACTGTATAATCTATATCCTCTTTAGTAGTCTTATCACTTAATGTCAGTCTCAATGAGCCATGTGCAATCTCATGAGGTAATCCGATTGCGAGAAGTACATGTGAAGGATCAAGTGAGCCTGAAGTACAAGCTGAGCCTGATGAAGCACATATTCCTTTCATATCAAGCATAATAAGTAAAGATTCGCCCTCAACAAACTGAATGCTGAAATTAACATTGTTTGATAAACGCTCGGTTCTGTGGCCGTTAAGCTTTACATAGGGAATTTCATTCATTACTCTTTCGATAAGATAATCTCTTAATTCCTTCTCATAACCAATTCTTGAAGACATTGTCTCAAAGCTTAATCTTGCAGCCTCACCAATACCTACTATACCAGGCACGTTCTCAGTTCCGGCTCTTCTCTTTCTTTCCTGTGAACCACCATGTACAAAAGACTTAAGCTTAAGACCTTTTTTAATATAAAGGAAACCAATTCCCTTAGGTCCATTAAACTTATGACCGCTTGCACTGAGCATATCGATATTTTCAGCAACTACATCAATGGGAAGATGCGCATATGCCTGTACTGCATCGGTATGGAACAAAACATTATGCTTCTTCGCAATCTCACCAATTTCCTTGATAGGCTGAATTGTACCAATTTCATTATTTGCATACATAACAGAAATTAAAATTGTAGTTGGTCTGATTGCTTTTTCAAGTTCGTCAAGTTTGATTACACCATTTTCATCTACATCAATATATGTTATTTCAGCGCCCTGTTCCTGTAAATATTCGCAGGTATGTAATATTGCATGATGCTCAATCTTTGATGTAATGATATGATTACCCTTACTCTTATAATTCTCAAATACACTTTTAAGTGCCCAGTTATCTGACTCGCTGCCACCTGCAGTAAAGTATATATTTTCAGGTACTGTATTAAGTGTTTTTGCAATTATACTTCTTGATTCCTTAACAGCCTTTGCTGCCTCACCTGCTACACTGTATATTGCAGACGGGTTACCAAAATTCTCTGTAAAAAACGGAATCATCTTCCTAACTACCATTGGATCCGTTGCTGTGGTAGCTGCATTATCAAGATAAATAATCTTCTTGTCCATAATTTCCTTTCTGTGTCTTTTGACAAAATAACATTTTCTGCAATTTATTCTGAAACTGCATCATTTGTACTTACTTCCTGATTTTCAATTTTTGTTTCTGTTTCCTCATTTTCATCATATGCAACTGAAACAATATCATCTACAGAAATAACTTCATTTGAATCCTTCAAATATTTGCGTGCTCTCTTCTTTTCCTTTAAAGAAAGCTTACGCTCCATTTTTTCTCTTCTGATTTCTGTCTTTACAATCTTATTAAATTTAATCATATTAGCTATGTAAAGCCATGTGCTTGCCAAATCACATATACCATCAATCACAAGGAGGATACCTGTAATTCTGATTTTAGCTATCTGAGTTATATCCAACTGATTAATAAGTAAAAGAATGATACCGCCTGCAATTGCAAGTGAAGCAAAAACAAGGTTATACCACCAGCTGTTAAATTCCTGGTGCTTTAAATCATATGCATATTCAAACTTAAAATATGCATTCATAATAATCAGTACACCCATGAATACCCAGATGATATTAACAATCCATGATGCTCTTATAACAAAGAAACCACCAATTGTAATCGCTAACGCTGCTGCTATTACCCTCAAAACATAAGGCTTCGCACCCTTTTTTACAAATATAACAATAAGATTAAAAAGACCTACTACAAGAAATACACAACCTACAACATAGCAAATCACCTTGGTAACCGTTTCAGGTTTTGCAATCATCATCACGCCACATAAAACGCTAATGATTCCGACAATCAAAAGTTCCTTCTTTAATTCAGTACCAAGTTTTTTCAGCATTGATTTAGAATATGTCTTTTCTTCCATATAAACCTCCCAATCCGAGCCATCTTATTAAAGAACATAAGGTGTCAACTGATATACATAATAATTCAGCCAGTTGCTGTAAAGAGTATTCGCATGTGCACGCCAGGTCATTAAAGGTTTCTCTGACGGGTTGTCATCCGGATAGTATGAAACCGGAATATCAGGATTGATGCCTTTATTTAAATCTCTCTGGTATTCTTTGTCAAGTGTATATCTGTCATATTCCGGATGTCCCATTACAAAAACATGTCTTCCGTTCTGTGCAAGCAGTATAAAATATCCTGCTTCTTCTGACTTTGCTAACACTGTAAACAAGCCTGATTCATCAATCATTTCTCTATCAGCCTCAGTATATCTTGAATGAGGCGCATAGAATATGTCATCAAAGCCTCTTACAAGAGGATGACGTCGATTCATTACCTCATGCTTATATATACCTGAAAGTTTCTTTTCAAGCTGAACCTTTCTAATTCCATAATGATAATATAAGCCGGCTTGAGCACCCCAGCAGATATGAAGTGTCGAGGTAACATTGGTCTTTGACCACTCAAGAATCTGAGTCAGTTCATCCCAATATGCCACTTCTTCAAATTCAAGGTTTTCAACAGGTGCTCCCGTTACTATTAAACCATCGAATTTTTCATCCTTAATATCATCATAGAACTTATAAAACTGTTCCAAATGTGATTTAGGTGTATTCTTTCCTTCATAGCTTTTTGTAGTAAGGAAAGTTATATCAACCTGCAAAGGAGTATTTGAAAGACTTCTTAACAGATACACTTCTGCATCCTCTTTTAATGGCATTAAATTCAGAATAGCTATTTTCAAAGGTCTGATATCCTGAGTCACAGCCCTTTCTTCATCCATTACGAAAATATTTTCTTCCTCAAGTATTTTTTTCGCAGGTATATTTTTTTGAACTTTAATAGGCATTACTTAACTCCAAATTTCTGAAGAAAATCTTCTTCTGTAATTATTTCCACTCCAAGTGACTTCGCAGTTTTATTCTTGGAAGAATTAGACATTATATCATTATTAATCAAATATCCGGTGTTTTTAGAAACACTTCCGGCAACCTTACCGCCATTTTTTTCAATCAAAAGTTTAAGCTCATCGCGGTTAGCAAAATTATTAAGACTTCCTGTAATTACAAATGTAATTCCCTCTAAGCTGTTTCCAGACGCTTCTGATTTCACAATCTCAACTTCATTAAGTATTGAATTCATAAGGTCAACATTTTCCTGTTTACTAAAGAAATCAACAAAGGAATATGCGATAATTTCACCAACTCCATCAATAGTAAGCAGTTCTAAGGCACTTGATTTGCTAGCTGAAACCAAATCATCCTTAAAATATTTCATTATCATCTTTGCTGTCTGTACTCCGACCAATGGAACACCTAAAGCATATAAAACACGATAACTTTCAGTCTTTCTTGACTTATTAACAGCATCAATTATGTTCTCATAACTTTTTAAGCCAAAGCCTTCCATATTGATGATAACCTCTTTTGACTTTTCCAAATGGTAAAAATCATCAGGAGTTTTCAAAATTCCAAGATTTATCCACTTCTCTATAGTAGCTTCTGAAACACCATCTATGTTCATGGCATCTCTTGTTACAAAAAGAGAAAAGTTTTTAATTTTCTTAGCAAGACATGAAGCATTGTCGCAAACAAGAACCCTGCTGTCTATATCCTGCTTAATTCTGGTTTTCTGTCCGCATACAGGGCAAAATTCAGGCGGCGTAAAGGTACCACTTCCTGTAACATTCTCAGCAATCTGAGGAATAATCATATTTGCTTTGTATACCTTAATTGTATCATTCTTCCCAAGTTTAAGAGCTTCAAGAATTGATACATTATGTACACTTGCTCTTGAGACTGTGGTGCCTTCAAGCTCAACAGGTTCGAAAACAGCAACAGGATTAATAAGCCCCGTTCTTGAAGCAGACCATTCAATATCAATAAGCTTAGTTATTCCAATCTCATCCTGCCATTTAAATGCAATTGCATCACGAGGGAATTTAGCTGTTGTTCCTAAAGTTTTTGCATATGCAATATCATCTAAAACAAGCACTAAACCATCAGAAGGGAAATCGTTTTTCTTAACCTTCTCTGAGAATGCCTTAACCTTTTCAGCTATGTTCTGCGCATTAACCTTCGTGTACTCAACCACACAAAAACCTTGTTTTTCAAGCCATTCAAACTGTTCTACTCTTGTAGAAAATGTTATTTCCGGCTCAGTGCTTATTAATGCGAAGGCATACAACATGACGTTTCTCTGGGCAGTTATTTCATTATTCAGCTGTCGAACAGTACCTGAGCAAAGATTTCTGGGGTTTTTATACTTGGCATCAATATCTTCTATTTCAGAGTTGATTCTCTCAAACTCAGAATATGTAATTATTGCCTCGCCCCTTATTACCAGTTCTCCTTCATAAGGAATTTTTAAAGGAAGGTTTTTATATACCTTTGCATTATTGGTTATTATTTCACCAATCTCTCCGTTTCCTCTTGTAACAGCTTTTTGTAAAACACCATTTTTGTATGTAAAGACATTGGTTAATCCATCCATCTTCCAGGATAAAACGCCTTCTTTATCTCCCAAAAAAGCTGCAAGTTCATCTACACTTTTAGTTTTATTAAGTGAAAGCATCTTTGAAGAATGTCTTTCTTTAGGAAGCTCACTTAAAACTTCATAACCAACTTTAATGGTCGGTGAGTTCGATAAAGTTATGCCTGTTTCTTTCTCAAGCAACAAAAGTTCATCGTAAAGACGGTCATATTCAAAGTTAGACATTATTTCTCTGTCTTCCTGCTCATATACTCGTCCCGCCTCATTTAAAATATTTACAAGTTCGCTGATTCGTTCCTTCTTTTCCATTAACAATCCTTTGCCGGCTTTCCTGTTGATCTTGACAACTCTTCTTCCAATTGCCTTAATTCACCTAAATCAAGATTTCTGTAACCACCTACATGCAATCTGCCAAGCCTGATATGCATGATTCTTATTCTTCTCAAAGACAAAACTCTGTAATCCTGTGCATCAACCATTCTTCTGATTTGCCTGTTCAGTCCCTGAGTAAGAATTATGTTAAAGCTGTTCATTCCCGTTTTTGTAATCTTACAAGGCTTCGTAACAGTTTTAAGTTCAGGCAAATAAACACCCTGTGACATTTTTTTAATAAATTCATCAGTAACAGGCTTATTTACAATAACTTCATATTCTTTTTCATGGTTATTTGAAGCTCTTAAAATTTTGTTAACTATATCACCATCATTAGTCAGTAAAATTAAACCTTCAGAGTTTTTATCAAGCCTTCCAATAGGATAAATTCGCTTAGGATATTTAATATAATCAATTATATTATCAGGATCCCTTTGATCAGTTGTGCAGGTTATGCCAAGTGGTTTATTGAAAGCAATCAGAACAAGATTATTTTCCTTCTTAATAATCTCTCCATTTACTCTGACTTCGCTGCCTTCCTTAACTTTAGCACCTAATTCTGCAACTTTCCCATCAATTGTAACTTTTCCGGAAGCTATAAGTTCGTCAGCTTTCCTTCTTGAACAATATGAAGCATCAGTAAGAAATTTATTAATTCTTACCTCTTGTGTATTTATTTCATTGTTTTCAAATTTCTTTATCGCCATAACACAACATTATATCATATTTATCAAACTATTTCTACCTCATAATCATACAAAAGAATTACAAAAAATTAATCAAAAAAGTCTGTATTTGAACAAACTGTACAATTATTTATTTAAAAGATTTGTTATAATACATTCAAGAACTCAATTGGGTAAAAATTAAATAGGAGGAATCATGTCAAACATTATAGCTCTTGATTATGAGCAGTTCAAAGATGAACTAATCAAAGGGTTGACAAGTTTTTATGATGGACAAAGAAAAGTTCTGCTTGAAAAAATACAGCGAAATAACGACATCATACTTGATGGAATAATAATTCAAAAACTTACTACTACTGCTTGTCCAACTTTTTACGTTAATCAGTTCTTTACAGAATATCTTAAAGGATCAACCTTATCAGATATTATCAAAAAAATAGCCTGCACAGTTTCCCAGGAAGAATCTGTCAACGGCAACATAAGTTTTCTTAACGATTTCACTTTCAATTGGGAATATGTTAAAAACAATATTACCTTCAGACTTATCAATGCCACACAAAATGAAGAATATCTTAATACAGTTCCTCATCGTCCATTTTGTGATCTGGCTGTTATCTACCATTGTTATGTTGAAGTACCAAACGGCTTGGTCGGAACAATTAGAATAAGCAATGAACACTTGAAAAACTTCGAAGTATTAGAAGAAGATTTATTCGAAGCTGCCAAGAACAATGCGAGTAAAAAGCTTTCACCGGTATGCAAACCGATTGCAGAGGTTCTTAAAGGAATAATTTCCAAATGTCCTGATGCTAATGAAGAAGACTTAAGCAACCTCTTGCATTACAATGAACAGATGTGTCCAAGCATGTATGTACTCTCAAATGAGGACAATCATTATGGCGCAACTTCCATTATTTTTTATGATTATATGAAAACTCTGCACGAAAAAATAGGACGAAATTATTTCGTCCTACCAAGTAGTATTCATGAGGTAATTATCGTTCCCGACAATGGTAATTTTAACGGAAATGAGTTGAAACATCTTGTACATCAGGTAAACACAAATGAAGTTCCTATAGAAGAAATACTTTCAGATGAAGTTTACTATGTAAAAGATGATGGAATAGTAAGACTATATGGTGAGGATACTTCTTACTTCTCTACTGCTTTTTGCAAATTATTGTAAAAAGATCTTAAATCATTATCCGATTCTAATGCTTTATTAAGCTTCAAATTAGTATCCAAAACCAGCCATGCGACATCGCTTGAATTATCGAGTTTGTTGATAATTGAAGCGGTGTCCTTTTTTATTGCTCCGTTATAGACCTTAGGATTTCCCGAATCATCCAGTTTTATTAAGACTCTTTCAAGACTTGGTGCTAATGTAGTTATACCAACAATTTTACTGTCAATCTCAAGATATGCAACATAGTCTATCTCATCATTACATTTGAATATGTGACACTTGTAATTTCTATAATTCTCAATATATTCAGTACTTCTTGAAATCTCATTCAAATCAAGTGCCGAAACATCTGTCACCATCTGACTAAGCAAATCTTTGTCCGACAGCAATTTACCGGCATAATAACCTGAAACCACCTTTTCTATCATAAAATTCATGCCAAAATCAGTTTCCGTACAGCTTTTAATAATATTATCAGCAGACTCAGTATTATCTACTACCAATTCATTAGTTGCCTTACCTGAAGCATCAAATTTTCGCTTTATCACAAGAAGCTCATGTTCCGGGATAGAAACATCAGAATAATTTAGAATCAGATTATAAGTCAGATATACAATATACTTAACATCTTCATCGCCATACATAAACCTATACTGAATATCAGAATATGCTTCAGCGCTC
Source organism: Lachnospiraceae bacterium (assembly GCA_024403335.1). GTDB lineage: Bacteria > Bacillota > Clostridia > Lachnospirales > Lachnospiraceae > JAKSSA01. The sequence goes on along the minus strand of JAKSSA010000032.1, from coordinate 3,117 downwards.
TGACGGTTTCTAATAAGTTTTGACTTCAAAGGTTCTTCATTAAGTTTCTTTTTATCATCAACCAAATTTATGAGATTATCAATTTCCCCCTTTGCTACAGCCTTCACATACTTATTTACAAAACCTGTAAGTTCGCTTGGCGCCACCTGATAACCAATAGGTTCATTATTTGTTATTTTTTCCATTAATGTCTGTGTTGGTGTCGGTATCGGTGTATTTGTAACCTCTACAGCAGGCGTAAAAGCAGGAGTTGTTGTCAAAGCAGGAGTTATTGTAACTAATTGAGTAGTTTCAGGTTTGGGAGTTAATTGTGCTGCCGGTATTTTATCCTCCCCCAAATTATCCGGTGCTTTACTAACCGATGGAGTTATAGTTAATGCAAGATTTATCTCATTTATTATCTCTTCTATTCCCGAAAAAAAAGAACCATTCAAAGAATATGCGCAAATTCTTCCATCCTGCATAAAAAAGAAGCCCTCCAAAAGCATTCCGAGCCATACAAAGAACACAACGTATTTAATTCGGCGTACAAATGAACGAACTTCCATCAATCCTCACCTGATATAAAAAAGTAGGCCTAACGTTACTGACTGGATTCGAACCAGCGACCACTTGCATCGGAGGCAAGCACTCTATCCCCTGAGTTACAGTAACACTTATTTCAAAAAATAAGTATACATTAAAGGCATATGTTTTTCAAGCACTTCTACTTTTCGAGAGTTTTAGCTTGAATAATTTCACGTTAAATAGTATACTTAAAACAAATGTTCAAAAGGTGTGTTTATGAAATTAATATTAAGAAATTTAACAGAAGATTATGTAATAATAAAAATCGAAGAGATTTTGCAGAATTTTAACTGCTGTAAATGTGAGCAGTGTCGCTTAGACATAGCATCTTATGCATTAAACAGATTGCAGCCAAGATATGTAGCTACTTCTCAGGGTGCTTTAATGACAAAGCTCTGTGAGTTTTCAGGACAATTTGAGGTATCTACTACTGCAATTATTGTTCAGGCAATAGAAACAATCTCAAAAAATCCTCATCATCCTGCTGTTGAATAACAGATTATAAAAAACGAGTCATTGACTCGTTTTTTAATTCTGTTTTTTAATTTTGTATTTTAAATCTACATTTTCTGCAGTTTTGCCAATTCGGCCAAGAGCTTTTTAACACCAAAATTGTCGAAATTGACGGTTATCCAGGCGCCTTTGTCATTTTCCTGGATATCAGTAATTACACCTTCTCCAAATCTTATATTTCTAACCCTGTCGCCAACATTAAGATCCATTTTTTCCTTTTTTGTTTCTCCAAAGCCCTTAGTAATCATTGAGCTATACTTTCCAAAAGTATTTTTTGCTGTATCTTCGGAATAGTTCGCCTTATTGCTTATACTGTTATCATCATCTTCAAACGAAAAACTGCTAACCTTATTATTCTTTGTTGCACTTCTCACGTCACTATATGCAAAGTTTGACGAGTTCTTGTATGAATTTGTCTGGCAAGTATTAACAATAGTAATTAAATACCTCGGAATCTCATAAATAAATCTTGAAGGTTTATTGGAATTGATATTACCATTTCGCATACGCTGATTGGCTTTAGTCATATAAAGACGTTTCATTGCTCTGGTAATTCCAACATAGCATAATCTTCTATCTTCTTCTATTTCTGAATTGTCACCTTCATCCATGAATGCATCATCATAATTAATTCCTGAAGGGAATAAGCCCTCTTCCATTCCACACATAAAAACAATAGGAAATTCGAGTCCTTTTGAGCTATGCAAGGTCATCATTGAAACATAGTTCTCATTATCAAAGTTTTCATCTGCGTTTGCTCTCTCATCAGCAATTTCTTCACTTGAAAGACTGCAAAACTCAAGAAAACCTGTAAGTGAAGATTGTTCACCATTTTCTTCTGATTCTTCCTCATATCTTACAGCAAATGAAAGAAGTTCCTGGATATTCTGTAATCTTTCCTCAAATGTTTCAGGATCACTTCGTTCAAGCTCTCCTGCATAATCTGTCTTCGCAAGAATAAATTCAATCAAATTCTTAATTGACACATCAGCTGTTGCTAAATTCCTAAGTTCCGAAATCAAATTAGAAAAAGCTTCTACCTTCTTACCTGATGCTTTTAAAGCAGTAATATTTACAGGGTCATTAATTGCTTCAAACAGGGATACTCCATCTTTATGAGCAAAAGAAGACAGTTTATCAATAGTAGTTGAACCTATTCCACGAGCCGGCACATTAATAATACGCTTGGTGGATATATCATCCATGCCATTATCAATTGTCTTCAGATAAGCAACAATATCCTTTATTTCCTTACGCGCAAAGAAAGATAATGAGCCAATAACCTTTGCCGGAATTCCTTCAAGCTTCAAAGTCTTTTCAAAAAGCAAAGACTGTGCATTAGTTCTGTAAAGAATTGCTATATCAGAGTATTTATAGCCTGCTTCAAGCTGTTGTTTTATTATATCAGCTACACCGGCAGCCTCAGCTCTGTCATCAAAATAAGTAATAACTGAAACCGGATCACCCTCCGTATTAGAAGTCCAAAGTGTTTTTTCTTTTCGTTGCTTATTATTTTTGATAACTTCATTTGCAACAGACAAAATATTCTTAGTTGATCTGTAATTTTGTTCCAAACGTATTACCTTACAATCATTATAAACATGTTCAAAGTTCAGAATATTCCTTACATCTGCACCTCTGAATTTATAAATAGACTGGTCATCATCACCTACAACACAAATATTATGAGGGCAGCTTCCATCACTTTCCTTTCTTCCTGCCAAAAGCTTCACAAGCTCAAACTGTGGCTGATTAGTATCCTGATACTCATCCACCATTATGTATTTAAATCTTCTTGTATAATAATCCAATGCCATCGGATTTTCTTTAAAAAGCTTAACAGAATTTATCAGCAAATCATCGAAATCCATTGCATTATTCTTAATAAGTTCTGACTGATATTCTGTATAAATATCACGATAAACCTTCTCTAATACCTTTTCAGGTGGAATCATATGGTTTTTATAATTTGATATTTCATGAATACACATTTTAGGTGTAACCGTTTTAGCATCGATTTGCAAAAGTGCTTCTTCT
>JAKSSA010000031.1 GCA_024403335.1 Lachnospiraceae bacterium | reverse complement strand
GAAAATACGATTAAAACTGCAGCTTTGGCAAAATCTAAGGGTACAGCTTCATATAAGAGAGGTGCTGTTGGGAAAGAAAAATATATTTCAAAATCCAGAAAAGCTTTCGAACTTTATTATCCTAAATTTGCAACCAATAGTCTGAAGCTTAAACCTGACTGGACTTATAGTCAAGTTTATATAGCGGTCATTGAAAAGATTATGTCTGTGGTTGGAGCTGAAAAGTTTAAGATTTATTCAGAGGATGAAATAGATGAGGCATTGAGAAGCTTTAATCGATTGATTACTGTAGAACCCATCATATTCGAGGAGATTAAGAAACAAAGCGTTGAGCAGGAAATATTATTTAATCTGGCAGTAATGCTTGTTGATGACAAATGTGTTACATATTAAGATTTTTCTAATCTTTCTAATCGTTCTCTAACTTGATTTTCAACTTGTCTGAGTGTAAACTTTTATCGTAAACAAAAGAAACAAGCAGTCAAATATATTCAGACTGTAAGTTGGAAAAGAGGTAACATGAAGAACAATGAAGTTAAAATTGCATTTGGAATAGGTTTAATATTCCTTGGATGTATTTTTTTAGTTGATTCTTTTAACATTGCAGATATTAATATTCCCGGAGAATGGTGGGCATTAATAATTTTGATTCCATGTGTTATAGGCCTTGTTAAAAGAAGAGGAAACAGACTTTTGTGTATTATAGGAACTGCAGTTTCCTCAGGAATTATTTTTTCAGGATATTTTAACCACATAAGCATAGTTCCTTTGATTATTGCTATTATCATTATACTTGTTGGAATAAAAGCAATCTGGCCTGATTTTTTCAAGGAAAAGCTTTCCTATAAAGAGCCTGGAACCAGAGAATTTAGTGGTAACAATAAAGAAAATTCAGAAACAGGAAAAGTAAATCTTGATAAGAACGCATATGCAAATCAGGGTGATGAAAAAGGCGAGTCAACTGAGAGTGCTAATCATGCTGAAAACAAGGGTGGCTTTTCAAAAGATGTATTTTCAAAAGGACGCAGTATTTTTGGCGGTACAAATGATATTGTTGCGATTTTCTCCGGCAAGGATTTAAAAATGGATGGAGATTTTGGTGACAAGCTTAATTTGTCAGCAGTGTTTGGCGGAATTGATGTTGATTTCAGACATGCCAATATTAAACATGATATTACATTAAATTGTGATGCAGTATTTGGTGGAATTTCAATTTATGCTCCTGAAAATGTAAAAATTAAGCAGAATGTTTCAAGTATTTTCGGTGGTGTTGAAAATACGGTTCCTACACCTGAAGATGCAAACGAAAATACACCGACTATTTTTGTTAATGGTGCCTGCATATTTGGAGGTATTGAAATTAAGTAAGACTTTTTGGTATAATCTTTCTTCGATATTAGGAAAAGAAAGGAGTCTTGTTAAAAGACCTGAATACTATGGAAAATGTGGTTTTATGCGGTTGTAACTCATATGTTCAGAAATACTATCTGAATCCGGATTTTGAGATACTCCCATCTGTTATTAAAGATGAATTGAAGATAATGTGTGTTTTATTCACTGAAGAAATAGGTGGAATTCTTACACTTGAATTTGACGAAGAAAAACATCTTTTCTTACGCTCTTTTTCAGAAGAAAATGATTTTTCATATGATGAAATTGGTGCAGCATTGAAGGCAAAGAAGATGAAGGAAGAGAAAAAAGAACTTCTCGGAAAGATCGAATTGTTTTATCAGCTTAGAGATAAAGTGAAAGATTTGCCGTATTAAGGAGAGATTATGTTACTTGCAATAGATGTTGGAAATACAAACCTTACATTTTGTGTATTTGAGGGACAGGAAATTAAAGTTTCTTTCAGAATAACAACCAAGCTCCAAAGAACTTCTGATGAGTTTGTTGCTAATATTCATTCTCAGCTTGAACTTAAAAAAATATGTAAGGACGATATTAATGCTGTTATTATTGCATCAGTTGTTCCGGGACTTATGCATTCACTGACAAATGCCTGTTTGAAATATTTTGGCATTACACCTATGATTGTCAGCGCTTCAATGAATACAGGAATAGTAATTGATATTGCAAATCCTAAGGAAGCAGGTGCAGACAGAATCGTTGATTTAGTTGCTGCATATGAGTTATATGGCGGACCTGTTTTAGTATGTGATTTTGGAACGGCAACCACCTATGATTTAATTACTGCAAAGGGTGAATTTATTGCCGGTGTTACAAGCCCCGGTATTAAGATATGTGCCAATGCTTTGTGGAATGAAACTGCTAAATTGCCTGAGATAGAAATTGCTTTACCTAATACAATTCTTGCTAAGGATACAGTTACTTCAATGCAGGCCGGATTGGTATTCGGCTATATTGGTCAGACAGAATACATTTGCAGGAAGATGATTGAAGAGTCTGCTTTGGGAAATGTAAAGGTTGTCGCAACAGGCGGACTTGGAAGAATGATTGCTGAGAATACTGATATTATCGATGTATATGACAGCAATCTTACCATGAAGGGACTTGAGATCTTATACAGGAAAAATGCTTAATAATGAAGGCTTTAAAATAGGAAATATTTATGTGCCGGGAAAAGTTGTACTCGGTCCGATGGCAGGTGTAACAGACCTGCCATTTCGTGTTATTTGCAAAAGATACGGGGCAGATTTGATTTATACGGAAATGGTATCTGCTAAAGCCATAATGTATAATAACAAAAATACTGCTGAGCTTCTTAAGACAGATCCTTGTGAGAACCCTGTTTCTTTACAGCTTTTTGGTAATGATCCTGAAATAATGGCTGAGCAGGCTAAACGAATAGAAGAATTGCCCTTTGATATAATTGATATAAATATGGGCTGTCCTGTGCCTAAGGTTGTCAATAACAAGGAAGGATCATATTTATTAAATGAGCCATTGCTTGCAGGAAGAATCGTTGAAAAGATTTCTAATGCCATAAGCAAGCCCGTTACAGCCAAAATAAGGATTGGTTTTACAAAGAATAATTTAAACTGCGTAGAAGTTGCAAAGATACTTGAAGAATCCGGTGCAAAAGCAATTGCGGTGCATGGAAGAACGAGAGACCAGTTTTACTCGGGTGAGGCAGACTGGGAAATGATTCGAAAAGTTAAGGAAAGCGTAAAAGTACCGGTAATTGGCAATGGTGATATTTTTTGTGCCAAGGATGCTTTAAGAATGCTTGAAGAAACTAACTGCGATGCAGTAATGGTGGCAAGAGGCGTAAAGGGAAATCCCTGGCTTATACAGCAGATACATGATGTACTTGATGGAAAGGAAGCAAAATATCCACAAAAAGAAGAGATATTTTCCGTTTTGCTTGAACATGCTAAGAGTCTGACTGATTTTAAAGGTGAAAGAATAGCAGCATGTGAGATGAGAAAGCATGCGGCCTGGTACCTTGCCGGCTTCAAAAATGCAAGCAAATTCAGGGCCGAACTAAATTCTGTTGAAAATTTAAAAGAACTTGAAATTTTGCTTGACAAGATACAAAATATAGTGTAGTATGTACGGCAAACAAATGTCCGTCTGAAATAGACAAGAAAGAGGAATGAGTAATGGAAAAGTACAAAGTTGGTATTCTTGGTGCAACAGGAATGGTAGGTCAGAGATTTATCACTCTTCTTGCAAATCATCCCTGGTTTGAAATCACAGCGCTTGCAGCAAGTGCAAGAAGTGCAGGAAAAAACTATGAAGAAGCAGTTGGCCAGAGATGGAAGATGGTTGACGAATGCCCTGAAAATATTAAGAAGATGCCCGTTATGGACGTGGCAGAAGTTGATAAGGTTGCTTCATTGGTTGATTTTGTTTTCTCTGCAGTTGATATGTCAAAGGATGAAATCAGAGCTATTGAAGAAGCATATGCAAAGACAGAAACACCGGTTGTTTCAAATAACAGTGCTCACCGTTGGACAGAGGATGTTCCTATGGTAGTTCCTGAATTAAATCCGGAGCATTTTGAAGTAATAGAAAGTCAGAAAAAGCGTCTCGGAACTAAAAACGGTTTCATTGTTGTTAAGCCTAACTGTTCAATTCAAAGTTACACCCCGATGCTTCATGCTTTGAGAAAATTTGGTATTAAAGAAGTTGTAGCAACTACTTATCAGGCAATTTCAGGTGCAGGTAAGACCTTTAAGGAATGGCCTGAAATGCTTGACAATGTTATTCCTTTCATTTCAGGTGAAGAGGAGAAAAGTGAACAGGAGCCTTTGAAAATCTGGGGCAAGGTTGAAAATGGCAAAATTGTAAAGGCAGCAGGTCCTGTTATTACTACACAGTGCTTAAGAGTTCCTGTATCAGATGGTCATACCGCAGCAGTTTTTGTTAAGTTTGATAAGAAACCTACAAAGGAAGAAATTTTGCAGGCATGGAAGGAATTTAAGGGAGTTCCTCAGGAGCTTAAGCTTCCTTCAGCACCTGAACAGTTTATTACATATTTTGAAGAGGATAACAGACCTCAGGCAAGACTTGACAGAGATACTGAAAAAGGTATGGGTGTTTTTGTAGGAAGATTAAGAGAAGATACTGTATATGATTACAAGTTTGTAGGTCTTTCTCATAATACCAAGCGTGGTGCAGCAGGTGGCGGAGTTTTATCAGCTGAATTGCTTGCAGCCAAGGGTTATATTAAGCATAAATAAAATTCAAGCATAAAAATATAATTAGCGCCTGAAATTACCAGTACAAGTAATATAACAGGCGTGTGTGATTTTTAGCACAAATAATATAACAGGTGCAGATAAAAGTAATTTTTAAGATACAAAAGAGAATTTTGCCTTGATTAAGGGTACTTCATATATGAGGTATCCTTTTTTTATACTTGATTTTTATAATTTGACTTAATAATTGCTTTTTCAATTAAAATGTCATTCTCTCTTAATTAAAATATCTTTTCTTTCTAATTAAAATATCTTTTCTTTCTTAATTAAAATATCTTTTTCATTGAAAGAAATGTCCGATTTTGCTACAATACTTTAATGTAACAATGTAAAAGGAATGGTGGAAAAAATGCATTTTATTGTCAATCCTAATGCGAGAACAAGCAAAGGGGCATTAGTATGGGAAGGACTTGAAAAAATATTAAAAAATAAGGGATGTGATTATGAGGTTCACTTAACTGCTGGCCCAGGTCATGCAACAAAGATAGCAGCAAAGCTTTGCGAAGAGAATGAAAAAATAGATATTATTATGGTTGGCGGTGATGGCACTGCAGATGAGATTGCTCAGGGAATTGATGCCTCAAAGGCTACACTTGGATATATCCCTGTTGGTTCATCAAATGATCTTGCAAGAGGTTTAAATATCGGACAGGAAGCAGAACCTGCTTTAGAAAGAATTCTTGAAAGAAAAACTGAAAAAGAATTTGATTTAGGCTATATAGTTAATAAAGAGGGCGTAAAGAGAAAGTTTTTGGTAAGCTCAGGATTTGGCTTTGATGCAGCAATCTGTTTTGATGTTCAGAAGAATAAAATGAAAAATTTTCTGAATAAGATACATCTTGGACGACTTATATACGGCTTAGTTGCAGTAAAACTTATTTTTACGCATAAGAAAACTCCAATGACAATCGTTGTTGACGGGGGTGAAGCTAAGGAATATAAAGATGTACTGTTTGCTGCAGCTATGAATCATCCCTGGGAGGGTGGCGGAGTTCAATTCTCTCCTGAAGCAGATGCAACTGATGGCATGCTTGATGTTTGTATTGCTCATGATTTATCTGTTTTAAAGACACTTCGTATGATTCCCGGCGCTTATAAGGGAAAACATGTTAATTTTACAAAAAATGTTGAGATTATTCGCTGCAAATCTTTTAATATAAAGGCTAATAAACCTCAGGCTGTTCATACAGATGGTGAAACTCCTTTCTATTCAGAAGAAGTAACATTTTCAACAGAGGAAAAGGTCAAATTTATCTTGTGATAATGTATGGCTTCAGGGCTCTTATTATGTTGCGCAAAAGTGCCGATTATGTTATTATAGATACAAGATTTTGTGCCATTTTTGACAGAAAGGATTAATATGGACGACGATTTCAGCTACAGCCCTAATGGGAATGATTTTGATAAAAAAACTTTCTTTTTTAACTTATCTCTCACACTCAATGTTCTATTTTTAATTGTTGTGATCATTATGGGAATACAGTTAGGAAAGCAGAATAAGAACATAAAGTCAATGGAGACAGAGCTTAATACTTTGAGAACAGAAGCTTCAAATAATCAGTCGCAGACTCCTGTTTCAACTCCTAAACCGACTGATACTCCGATGCCTACACCGACTGAGACACCTATTCCTACTCCTACATCAACACCGACTCCGGAACCTGAACGTTATTTAGTATTTGTTGATCCCGGTCATGGTGGTAACTCTTCAACAGGTGCAACACTTACGGTAAACGGTGAAGTTAAGCGTATTGAAAAAGAAGATACTTTGAAATTTGCATTTGCATTAAAGAAAGCACTTGAGAAGCTTGATATTGATGTTGTGATGTCGCGTGAAGAAGACATTAAGGTTGAGAATTATGACAGAGCAACTCAGGCAAATCTTGCTAAAGCAGATTACTTTATTGCAATTCACAGAAATTCTTATAGTGATGAGTCTGTAAAGGGTGTTGAAATGTGGATTCACTCTGACGGACCTGTAGCAGATCAGGAAGCAGCAAAGAAGATTTTGAATGCACTTGAAGAAGTAGGTATTACTAAGAACAGAGGCGTTAAGTTAGGAAGTGTTGGTGGTGGAGAAGATTATGCCATCAACAGTCAGACAGAAATGCCATCAGGCTTACTTGAATTAGGTTTCATTACAAACTCAGAAGATAACTGGAATCTTGATATGTACACTACTGAATATGCGACAGCAATAGCAAATGCTATTAAAGAATGGCTTATCAAGTATAGTGACAAGAAAGTTCAGTAAGATGTAATAATAAAAGCAATCAAAAACCAGAAATCGATAAGATTTCTGGTTTTTCTTTTTGCTTTCTTTTTAGCTTTTCTTAACTATGTTTCCTGTTATTTTTAGCTTTTCTTAACTTTGCTTCCTGTTATTTTTAGCTTTTCTTAACTTTATTTTCTGTTATTTTTAGCTTTCTTAACTTTGTTCCCTGTTATTTCTTAACTTTGTTTTCCGTTAATAATAAATTTTGTTTAATTATTATTATCTGGTTTCACTTACATGAGTCTGGATACGATTCTGCGTAAGCTTAGCAGTTTCATCAACACTCTTTTTACCATCGAAGAAGGCAGCAGCTTCTTCTTTTGCGATATTGATTACCTGATCTTCACGATGATAGTAAAGAGCAGCATTGTTGATTAAATCAAGGATGTAATCAACTTCTTCTTTGGTAAGGTGAGTAATATTATTATCAATGGGTTTTTCCGGAAGTACGACAGCTTTATCCTCTGTAATAATATCATCCGCAATATCGTCTGTAATAACATCAACGCTTGAATATATCGCATCTCTTAAGATACCACCATTTCCCCAGGGGTAATCGTAATCTCCATCGTAGTTCCAATAATAAAGATCCTCTTCTAAAGCTTTTTGTGCTTTTTCGTTAAGCGCCTGCTTATTGATAGGGAAACCATAGCGGCTATTGTTCATTTGTGATTCGTAGGAGATTAATGACTTAACAAATTCCCATGCACCATCTACAAGTTCTGATTTTGCACTAATGGCAATTTCACAGTTGTTAGGAACAATAGCAACATTTGACTTCTTGCTGTTAGGAAAACCAATAGCTATTACGTCATCTGCTTCATCTTTTATCTTGAAAGTATATTTTTTCATGTTCCAAAGAGCAGTGAATTCACCGATAGAAATCGGATAGAGTAAGGTAACATCGTCTCTGTACATGTTTTCCTGCTTTTCCCAGAAATCGTCATCAATGTTATCATAATCTATTGTTTCATAAACAAATTTTGTATCAAGTGTCTTGATATATTCAAGAAGCTTTTTGTAATCATCGCTGTCGAAGTTACAATTACCTGTATCTTTGTCAATGAAACTGTCGATTGCAATGGTAAGCATTGTTTCAAGCATGCTCTGCTGTGTAACATCATAGAAGGAGTTGGTTCCCTCAGGAAGTGTTTTGAGCCATTTGCTGAACTCACTCATGTTCCAGCCCTTCATTCCAGGGAAGTTAGATTTCTTTCCGACAACGGTTTCTAAATATACTGTGGGAGCTATCTTGTAAAGCTTTCCTCTTGAAGACATAGCATCAAGTACATTACTTAAATAGTCATCTCTGTTTATGGTGTCATCCTTATCAAACCTTTTGTTTAAATCAACAAATAAGCCCTTTGAAACTAAACTGTCAAATTGAATCTCTTCTGTGAGGAGAAGGATGTCAGGGATATTACCTGCAAGCAAATCATCATTGAATTTCTGTCCTGCAAGTGTATAATCATTTTCTGTGTTGTAAATAGAGTAATCTTTTATTTTAATTCTATATTCGTCGCTGTTTCTGTTAAAACGAATAATGTCAGATTTTATGCTGTAAGGTGATTCAACACAGGCAAGTGTAAGAATGTATTTTTCTACAACCTGGTCTTCAGGAATAGGATCTGCTTTGACAATTTTGGTTTTATAATCTTCAAGCGGGTCATTATAGGTTGAGTAGATTGAATTACCAATTATTGTTGAATTATAAAAAGTAGTAGCTATGTCTGAATTAATGTAATTCATTACTTCTTTAGTTTCTGAAGTGTTGTAATCAAAGGCGAAGATTGCATCCTGAGTTGAATAATACATATCACCGTTTGTACTTACGAAGATATTGTACATATAGTTTTTGACATGTTCAGGGAGCTCAAGAGAGCCCTTTAATTTAAAGGATTTACTGTCAAGTCTCGCAATTTGCATCGGGCTTTCCAAAGACCAGTCATAATAGAAAAGAATAATTTCACCGCCGGCATATGAGCAATTTCTGATACTGAAGTTATCTTTAGATACATTGACTGCTTCAGGGAAATTTATTCTGTTGATAAGATTACCGTTAGTCGAGTCGAGTACATAAAGTGTTGCATCACTTGAATCAATTAAACACAAGTTGCCGTCCGGATCCTCGAAAGCAGAAGAGATATAATGATAATCAAAATCATTGTCTGAACGGGTAAAAACATTTTTTGAGAGGTCTATAGTGAAAAAAATATTGCCATTTGCATCAGCTTTTTTCAAATAATAGGTTTCCTCTGAAAACATTGTTATTTCATCCCAGTAATAATCACTTGAAATATACCATATAGCTCCATCATTTGAAATAAAAGCAGTATTTAAATTTTCATTAACGTCAAAATGAGGAGCAGTAAGCTGGGTCCAGCTGCCGTTGTCTTCTAAACGATAAAGCTTGGTGGTTCTTTCTGTATAATCCTCGTTCCATTCATCTGATGTAGTGTAAACTGTCTTACCATCGGTGAGTAAATCGTTAACGTAGTCAACACCATCGGGAAGATTGTAATAATTAACTTTGTAAGCATTTTCTATTTTCTGCTTTTCAACCTTTGGTCCTTTTTGGCATCCTGAGCAGCCGGCCATAGATGTAGTTGAGAGCATTAAGCAGAAAACAAGCAGTGTGGAAATGAGTTTTCTTTTCATGTCCTTTTACCTTTCTATAATTTTTTCTTTATTGCAGCAATAACTCGGTCGATTTGCGTAAATAACGGTTTCCAACATATTCCAATGATCACCCAGAAATCAATAAAGGATAAAATTAGGAATATGAGCTCAAAAAGCACAACAAAGGATGCTTTCATTTGGGAAACAGCTATCAGATTTTCTTCCGGAGTATAGCTGTAATTTTTTTGCTGCATGGCAAGTTCATTTAAAGAAACAGCTTTTTTAAGCAGCGTTTTGTATGAGAAGAGATTACTGTGATCAATAATCTCATTTTCACCATCAACTTGTGGAATAATTTGCTCTGCTATACCTTTGGCAAAGCCTTCTACAGGATTTGGAAGCAGAAGCTCGTAGTTTGAATAATCAATGGTATTTTTTAAGTATTCAGGAGAATCATGAAGTACATATGCTACAGGGGTTTCTCCGTTTAAACGAAGCCACAGGTTATTTTTGTCATTTCTTGCGATTACACCACAAACATAATATCTGCTTTCGCCAAGCTTGACTTCTTTACCGGTAACATTGAAGGAACCGAAAAGCTTCCAGGCACATAATTCATCTAATACTATATAGTTTGAAAAATTGCCGTTGTCGAGAAGATAAGAACCGCTTAGAAGCTTGGGTTTGTGGAAGAGAAAATAATCTCCGCCGATAACCTTAACTTTTGAATTAACAAAGGATTTATCGTAGGAAAGAGTTTCTTTTTCTTCTGCGTAGAAGCTGTAAAGATAAAGTCTGGCATCTTCGTTTTCAGAAGATATTGAAGCTTTATCAAGCTCTTTTGCTACATTTCTGTTGTAATAAAGCAGTTGTTCTTTCTGAAAGCTTTGGCTACCCTGCATAAAAGATATGAGAGTATAAGGAACGGTCTGCCCATATTCCTTTCCTACCTTTTGTTCTGTATGCTTCGCTTCGATTTTTTGTTTAGCTAACTCTAACCCACCCGTAATCAAAAGAAGAATTACGAGCAGAATTGAAGCAATTATCAGATTTTTAATACGTTTTTTTGACATTTATTTATCCTTGTCAGCAAGTCTAACCTGCATTCCTTCGGTAACCGGAAGAGAAGAGGTTGTAATTACATAATCCCATAAATTTTCTGAACTTGATAAAGCGGTATTGGTTTCGTCAGAAGCTACAACCTTTACATCAACACGTTTTGCAATATAACGGTTGCCAAGAGGAGTCTGTTTAGCTTCAACCATTAAAATGAAGGTTCCGTTATTATCTTCACGAACTGCATTATTAGGTACAACATTAGAATATCCTTTGTTGCTTGAACCCAAGGTAAAGGATATGTTCTGACCATTATAGAGGTCTTCGCCGGTTACTGAAAGAGTAACGATTTTGCTTTGTCCTCTGCTTGATGGATCAGATTTTATTGAAACAACAGTTGCAACAGGAGTTTCTCCATACCAGTAGTATTCGATGTCTGCTATATCACCAACTCTTATTCTTGCTGACTGTTCGTTGGTTACTGAGAAGCTCATTGTATAGCCTCTCTCTGCAAGTGAAATATCACAAAGTGCATTTCCAACAGATACTTCTTCGCCTGAAATTACATAGATGCTGTCAACTGTACCTGTAACATTTGCAAGCACTTCTGTTGATAACTGAGCATTTTCAAGTTTTACTATGTATGCTTTCTGCTTATCAATTCTTGCTTCGAGCTTTTCAATGTCGTAAGCATGTCTTTCTGCTTCAAGCTTGATTTCAAGTAATCGTCTCTCAAGAGAAAGGTTTAAAGAATCAAGCTCTTTTTGTGAAGAAGAAAGCTGTGATTGTAAATCACTGTCCTTAATTGCGATAATCTCTGTTAAAGCGTTTTTGGATTCTTTGCAGTTATTAAGCTGTTTATCATTCTCAGCGATTGTAGCTTCACATTTTTTAATTGCAAGCTGTTGTTTGTCGATGTTTTCCTGGAAAGTAAAATATGCGATATAGGCCTCAGCTTTTTTCACATCATCGTTGTAAACAGACAAGGTGTTCTTTTCTTCAAGTATTTTTTCGTCAAGCTTTGCAATTTCATCGTCAGTAGAAGCTATCTCTTCGTTGATTGATGATAAAACAAGCTTGGCAGTATTAATCTGCCTTTTTACCTTTTCATATGCAGCACGTAATTCGTTATATGACTCCTATGTAGCTGAAAGACCATACTCGAAAGAATTAGCAAGCTGCTGTGTCTTGATGTTTAATAATGCATTGTAATATTCGTCAGAATAGTAGTAACCACCTGTATAGGATTCATATTTTTCCTTTGCGCTATTTACCCTGGCCATTGCTGTCAATGCTTCAGGAGTATTAGGATTCAAAGTGGCTTGGAGAATTCTTGTATATTCACTTATTGCATTATTATAAGCTGTAAGAGCATTGTGTTCTTCTTCAAGAAGCTCGATGTCATAACGAATCTTGTAGGATTCGCTTATGTTCATGAAAGTATCATAGGTTGAGAGAGTTTCTTCCAAACGTGCAACATCCTTCTCTTTTGAAGTAAGCTGTTCTTTTTGCTCATTTTTAACAGAAACTAACGAAGCACGATCTTTGTTAAGCTTTGTTATAACACCTTCCTGGGAAGAAACTTTTAACAAAGCATCTGTTTTAAGCTGCTTTGCACCTGAAATTCCTTCATAGAGAACGGAATATGGAACAGAATAACCATTCATGGCTTCCTGTCTTAAATTTTCAGTCTTAACAATTTCTTTATTGCTGTTTTCGATGTTGTTATTCTGCAAAGCATTATTTGCTTCCAAAGCCTCTATTGTTTTGTTCAATTCATTGAGCTTGTCTAAAGCAGTCTCTTTAGTTGCAATAGTTTTCTTTATCTGCTCAATTTCAGCCTGCTTTGCGGCAATCTGTTCTTCAACGGCTTGAGAATCAGACAGTTCCTGAGATTTAAGTGAGATGAGTTCAAATTCAAGGCTGCGAAGAGCATCCTTAGCATCGCTTAACTCAGCTGAATCGTTCTGAGTAAGTGTAAAGAGAACATCTCCGCGGTAAACCTTCTGACCTCTTGAAACCATGATTTTATCAACAACTCTGGTTTCCTGTAAGGTAACCTGAACACTCTGATTTGCAGTTACTACGCCGTTACCTGATATTTTGGAAGTGATTGTCTGATAATTTGGATATTTTACACTTACTTCCGGTAAGGTATAGTTCATGATTGTATTTGAAAAGAAAGTTAAAAGTAAAAGTATAATAAGGAATATGATAATGAAGTTCCTTATCCACAGTCTTTTTTTAATCTTTGAGTCCATAATTCGTCCTTTCTAACCCTTAATTCCACCCTGATATGAAACGCCTTCTATCAGATAATCTTCACAGTAAAGGAAGATTGCGATAGGAATGCACATGTATATAGTTGCGATAGCGAAAGCCAGCCCGGCGTCTCCTTCATTTATCTTTGAAAGGAAAACTGAAAGCGGCTGTACTTCCGGGTCTGTTAGCAAAATGAGCGGTTGCTCTACCATGTTCCAGTAATCAATGAATATGAGTATTGCTACTGATATTGAGATGCCGGATGCCATCGGAGCACATATTCTGGCAAATATTTTTAATTCTCCGGCACCATCAAGCTTTGCAGATTCGATAAGCGAGCTTGGAATTCTTCGCATATATTTTGTAAGAAGAAATACTGCAAAAGGAGAGAAGATACCCGGCAAAATGATAGCCCACCTTGTGTCATAAATTGAAAGCCAGTCGGCAACCAGACGGTTTGGCACTAAGGTTACCTGATAAGGCATGAGCATGATGATAATGTAGGCAAAGAAAAGAGCATTTCTTGCTTTACCTTTATATCTTGCAAAGCCATAGGAGGCAAGCAGTGCAACCAAAATCTGAAAGATTACAATTGGCAGTACAAGTATGCATGAGTTCCAGAACTTGATAAGGTATCCCGGGTTTTTTAGGAGTACGCTTGCGTACTGACTAAAGGATACTCTGTCCGGAATGAGCTTTAAGTTTACTGTTTCCGAAACATATATGTCACCTGAGCTTCCTGTTACCGATTGGAAAATCTGACCATAATTCGCTGCTATTTCAGACGAAGACATAAATGAATTCGTGAAGGTGAAGATAGTAGGAATCAGGAATATGAGACATACCAATAATAGAAAGGTAAAAAGGATGGCTGTCGGAAGTTTTTTGTGTAGAAATCTTGAAATTTTATGCTTCATTCTTCCACATCCTTTCCAAGCTTCTCATCAACAAAGAAGAGTGCACCGATTATTACGATTAATATCAGACACATAATAATTGCAGCGCAGGAAAGCTTTTGATAGTCAAGATTTTTAAAGGTGTTATTCATGTAATGCTGCACCATGTAAAGCTTGTTGTAGGGATAGCTTCCTGTTAAGAGATAAACCTCGCGGAAAATCTTGAAGGAGTTAATCAGTGAAAGAATACCTACAAAAAATATGCTTGAGAAAAGGTATGGCATTTTTACTGAGAAAAACATTCTGAATTTGTTAGCGCCATCAAGCTTTGCAGCCTCGACCACTCCATTTGGTATTGCCGCCAGGGCTGACATGAAAAGAATCATGTTATAACCGATGTTTTTCCACATATACAGCATTATTATTACTTCCTGACTGTGATCAGATTTGAACCAGTCAATTGGCGAAAGCCCAATATTTGAAAGAAAGTCATTAACTGTGCCGTTTAAGTGGAACAGGATATTCCAAATGAGAATTACGGATGCAACAGGTACCATCAAAGGACTTATTAAAATGGTACGGAAGGTGCTTTGCATTGGTACCTTCTTCATTAGAAGAATAGCAAAGAAAAGCGGTACTATTATTGCAAGTGGCACAACCATTAAAGAGAATGAACCTGTGTGCTTTAGTGCATCCTGAAAGGCTTTGTTGTTGAGAAGAAGTTTGAAGTTGTCAAAACCGACAAATTCACGACTTATTATGTTATCAATAAAAGCATAGTAGATAACAACAGCGAATGGAGCAAGATAAAAGGTTGCAACACCAATAAAGCTCGGTATTATAAATAACGAGGTCTTAAATTGCAGCTTTCGTTCCATCTTGGATTTTCGTTTTTGTTTTTTCATAAAATGAGTTTCTTCCTATTATAAATTACATCAAATAATCATACGGGATTAAGTATATCACATCAGGTAATAATTATCATTAGAATTGTGTTAGAGAATGATTAATAATCCTAAAGGTAGACGATTCGCAAAATATGTAAGTTCCAAAATATATTCATTTTTTTGAAAACACTTCTTTGAAAATCTAATTTTATTGCGACTTGTCATTTTTTTTGATATATTTGTTTCATGGACGAAAAAAATAAAAATCCGTATCATAAATCATACGGGGTTTTAAGCAATGTTAAATATGTACTTAGTGCAGTATGGAAAAGGGACAGGAAACTGTTCCTAATTTGGATGCTTACGGTTTTTTGTGTACCTGTTGCCAGATATTTCTGGAGTTACGCTTCAAGACTTATCATTGAAGTAGTTGGCGGCGATTTAGTATTAACTTCCGAGCAGATTTTAAAATATGTTTTAATTTCGGTTTCAATTCTTCTTTTCTGTCTTTTTGCCGAGACCTATTATTACGGTATGCGATGGAGATACACAGCGGTTCGCTTCAGCTTAGTAAGAATAAAAAATGAGAAAATAATGGATGTGGATTTTTATCATACAGAGGACACTGATGTTTTAGACTGCTATCAAAGAGCCGGCAATGCATGCGGTGGTGATGGTGAAGGTATACAGGGACTTATACATGGCAGCTTGGAAACTATTGTAGAAATAGGAGTTGCAATTACAGGTATTGCCATTTTGGGATTTGATAATACACTTATATCCGCATTGATGCTGCTTGTTGCAATACTTAACATGCTTGATAATATTTTCGTAAGCAAATATGCAAAAAAACATGTATGGGATCCGCTTGCTCCATGGTGGAGAAAGAGAAACTACATGAATTGGGCAATTGCCAATCCGGAACCTGCAAAGGATATAAGAGTTTTTGGCTTAAAGGACTGGCTGATTGGAAGATTCAGAGAGGTAAATGTAGAAAGAATAGACAAAGCCAAGCTTAATTCAAAAATATGGGTTTGCTATTCGCTTATTAATGCTGTTATATGGATTATTTCACAGTTTATTGTTTACGGATGGCTTGTAAGTGAAGTTGTAAAGAGAAATATTTCAGTTGGTGATTTTTCTTTGTATCTTTCTTCAACAATGATTTTTTACAATACTGTTTTTAACTTAACCTGGAAATTTTCGCATATTGTTAATTGCAGCCGCCAGGTAGATGACTTCAGAAGCTTTATTGATTATGAAGGCGGTGAAAATGACGGAGACGTTGGAATTGATGTTTTCGAAAAAGCAAAGGAATATACTGATAATTATTGTAAAGAGCATCATATTAAAAATGATGGTTTGAGATTTGATTTTGAATTCAAAAATGTATCATTTAAGTATCCCAAGGGTGAAAATTTTGCTTTGAAGAATATGAGTATAAATATCCCATATGGCGAAAGGCTTGCTGTAGTAGGTTTAAATGGTGCAGGTAAATCAACCTTTATAAAGCTTCTTTTAAGACTTTACATGCCAACGGAGGGTGTGATTTTGATGAATGGGGTTGATATTTCTGAATACAACAGAAATTCATATTTCAAAGTGTTTGCACCTTTATTCCAGGAAGTTGAAATATTTGCATTTCCTTTGTCTGAAAATGTATCGATGAAAACTCCTGAGGAAACCAATAAAGAAAAAGCTAAGGAATGTTTATATAAAGCAGGACTTAAGGAAAAGGTAGAAGCTTTGCCTAAGGGAATAGATACCGAAATGCTCAAAGTAGTTTACGATGACGGAACAGACTTTTCAGGTGGTGAGAAACAGAAGCTTGCTTTGGCAAGAGCACTTTATAAGGATGCAAATGTGATTGTGCTTGATGAACCAACCTCTGCTTTGGATGCGATTGCAGAAAGTAAGCTTTATCAGGATTTTGATTCAATGATAGGAAAAAAGAGCGCGATTTATATATCTCACAGACTTAGCTCAACCCAGTTTTGTGATAAGGTTGCCATGTTTGCAGATGGTGAGATGATAGAATATGGAACTCATAAAGAACTTATCGAAGCAGGAAATAAGTATTCTGAAATGTACAAAATACAGGCACAGTACTATGTAGATGAGCTTAGTGAAGAGAACTGAGATAACTTGTAATTTTAGTTAAGAGAATTGAAATGGCATGATCGAATGAAATAATTGTGGTGCCTTGTGAAATATAAAATGAAGTTAGCGGAAAATGTTGAAAAAAATAGTGCATTTTTATGAATAATCGTGAAGAAATTAAGAAAAACATAATAAAACCGATGGTTTATTGCTTTAAAACCGTTGCGAAGGTAAGACCTTCGCTGTTTGTGTTGTATATAATTGACATGATTATGAAGTTTGCGAGTACCTCTTTAGGCTTGTTAATGCCTAAGTTCATTCTTGATGAGATAGTACTGATTGTAAAGGAAGGAACGGACAAGCATCTTAATCTCGTTATTCTTTATGTTATTATGCATCTTGGCATAAGCGGATTGATGAATCTTGTCAATGCCTACACTTTAAATATAAAAAGCTGGATGCAGGTTGAACTTGATTTAGAGCTTGAAGTAAGGCTTACCTCTAAATCTGTCTCAATGAGCTATGAATATACAGAAGATCCTAAGTTTTTGGATAAGCTGCAGGCAGCAAGGGACGGCATCAGCTGGTATTCAGGCGGTGTTGTTGGAATGTTAAATCAATACTATAATCTGATATCCAACATCGTTGTATGTCTTGGAGTAAATATATTACTCATATTCACCTGTCCTGTTTTGATATTAATTCAGGCGGCAGGGATAGCAATAGAAGCATATTTTAATTACAGAATTAACAGCATTGAACTTGAAGCATTTTCAAAATTGTCAACGGCTAATCGTCTGTTTGGTTATTTCTTCTGGGATCTTTCAAGGCCTGAACATGGTAAAGATATAAGATTATATGAAAGCAAGAAGATGATGGCTGACAAGGCTGATGAGTTTGTTGATGGTATGTGCAATATCTGGAGTGGGACTTCAAAAAGAACAAGAAGAAACCAGTATGGAAGTAATTTCTTCAATACCTTAAAATCAGTTGGTTCTTATCTCTATGTCGGAGTTAAGGCTTTGATGGGGCTTTATACAATTGGCAATATTCAGATGCTCATTTCTGCCTGCAATCAGGTATATGAAAGCGTAAAGACCGTTGCTTTCAGCATTCAGGAGATTGTCAAGAAAGGTAATTACTTTAATAAATATCTTGATTTTTTAGAGATTGAAAGTGATATGAAGTTTGGTGATAAGTTGCTTGAAGGCAGGAATCATACCATTGAATTTAAGCATGTATATTTTAAATATCCAAGAAGTGAAGAATATGTTTTGAAGGATATAAATATTACTCTTAATCAAGGCGAACATCTTTCAGTAGTAGGCTTAAATGGTGCAGGAAAGACTACCTTTATCAAGCTGCTTTGCAGACTTTATGATGTTACGGAAGGGGAAATACTGCTTGATGGCTGTAATATTAATTTGTATTCAGAAAGTGAATACAGAAAGCTGATCTCTGTCATATTCCAGGACTTCCAGATTTTGGCATTTTCTTTAAGAGAAAATATAGCGCTGACTGAAATTAAAAATACGGATGAAAACAGGATTGTTGAAGTTTTAAAAAGAACCGGTTTGTATGAAGATGCCATGAGTTTAAAGTGTGGGCTTGATACGAATCTTACAAAGCAGTATGATAGACAGGGAACACAGCTTTCAGGCGGACAGAGCCAGAAGGTTGCCATATGCAGGGCACTTTATAAGGATGCAGGTGTGGTAATACTTGATGAGCCCACTGCAGCATTGGACCCTGTTGCAGAGTATGAAATTTACAGACAGTTTGAGGATTTGGTTGGAGGCAAAACTGCGGTTTATATTTCTCACAGACTTTCTTCCTGCCAGTTCTGTGATAAAATTGCTGTATTTTCAGAAGGAACAATTAAGGAATACGGTACGCATGCTGAATTGGTAAAGCTTGAAAATGGTATATATGCGGAGATGTTTATGGAACAGGCCAAGTATTATAATGATTGTGGAATTGGAAAGGAGAATCCGGTAATGGCCTGAAACCGGGTTTGGATTTAAAAACATGATTAAAAACATTATTTTTGACATTGATGGAACCTTATGGGATACGACAGGTGTTGTGGCAAGAGCATGGAATAAAGCACTTGATGAAACCGGTCTTGCCAAGCCTGATTTGACTGCAAAGGATTTACAAAAGGAATTTGGCAAGCCAATGGATGGGATATTTGCAAGCTTGTTCCCACATTTAAAAACAAGAGAAGAGCTTGACAGATTGGAAAAGGCAATTTATAAGTATGAACATGCTTATGTGGCCGATGCAAAGGAAAATTTGACCTATGAAGGGGTAGTTGAAACCATAAAAGAACTTAGCAAAACGAAAAAACTTTATATAGTTTCAAATTGTCAGGATGGTTATATTGAAGTTTTGCTTAAAAAGCTTAACTTAAGCGAATATATTAAAGATTATGACTGCTACGGCAAAACCTTTTTGCCAAAATCCGGTACAATTCGCTTGGTTTGTGACAGAAATGCTCTTAATAATGAAGAAACTGTATATGTTGGCGACACAATGGGGGACTACAATGCAACTAAAGATGCAGGCTTGAAATTTGTGTTTGCTTCTTATGGCTTTGGTGATGTCAAAGAACCTGATATGGTGATAGGAAAGTTTTCAGAACTTTTAAGTTTATAGGATTGTTGATATACATAGAAAAATTTATATTACATTATTTATAAGTTATATATACATTATGGAATCAGTCAGGTTAAAAGATTTGTGTAAAGAAATGAGGAAATGAAAATGGCAGAGAAGATATATACAATACCTGTGAATGAGGCATTTGAGTCAAACAGTGAGTGCCCGTTTTGTTTTATGAAAAGGAAGCTTGAAAGAGATGCTATCAATTTTACCATGGGGCCTTCTTATATGGAGGATGATGTGAGAGCAGTTACTGACAAGACAGGCTTTTGCGGGGAGCATCTTTTGAAGATGTATAAGGAAAAGAACAGGCTTGGTCTTGCTTTGATGCTTGAAAGCCATATGCGTAAAACAATTCAGAGATATGAAAAGAAAGCACTTGCCTACAAACCAAAGGCAGCAGGTCTTTTTGGTAAGAAATCAGATGATGATGCTTTTCCAAATGAAATTATGGATTTAAAGAATGATTGTTACATTTGCAAAAGAATGGAAGAGTCATATACCCGTTATATTTCCACTTTCTTTTATCTTTTGAATGAACGCGAATTCCAGCAGAAGCTTGAAAACTGCAACGGCTTTTGTTTAGAGCATTATGCTATGCTTTTAAAGGAAGCAAAAAAGGAACTTCCTCAGAAAAAGCTTGATGAATTTGTTCCTTTGATTACAAGACTTACTTTTGATAATTTGAAAAGAGTTGATGAGGATTTGGACTGGTTTATTAAGAAGTTTGATTATCGTTTTCAGGAGGAACCCTGGAAGAATTCTAAAGATGCAGTTCCAAGATCAATAACAAAGCTTGAAGGTGAGACACCTGAACAATAAAAGCAATGCTGTCTTTTATTGAACAAATGTCTGTGATGTCTCTTACCGAAGCCCCTTTTACAGAACAAATAATATGTACCCCTTTTACCGAAAAAATATGGTAGAGGGGGTTTTTGTTTAGAAATGTTTTGGCAGAGCTGATTTTTCTGACAGATGAATTTTTTCAATAAAAAAAGCTAGAAATCAGATTCGAACTGACGACCCCTTCATTACGAGTGAAGTGCTCTACCGGCTGAGCTATTCTAGCAGAAAAAATAAAATCGGGGTGACGTGATTCGAACACGCGGCCTCTACGTCCCGAACGTAGCGCTCTACCAAACTGAGCCACACCCCGATTGTTGAACCCAAAAAATCCAACGCTTTATGATTATGCAACGAAAGGGGCCTTTTGTCAAGCGTTTTTTGCAGAATTGAATTGTTGACTAAGACCGAGTATTTTTGTATAATTTAGTGTTAATAACTGTGTTTTGTGGTGATTTTAAATTATAAAAATGTCTTGGCCAAAATACAGTTAAAACTTAAAAATGTATCTGAAAAAAAGAAAGCTGAATTAATTAAAATACCGGAGGAAATTATGAATTACGAAGATTTTGAAGACACAATTACTATGGAATATGAAGATGGAACTTCAGAGGAATGTGAAATCCTTGCAAAGTTTCTTGGCTATTTTAATGGCGAAGAAAGAGAATATGTGGCATTAAATCCGCTTGACAGTGATGATGAGGAAACTATTTATCTTTATCGTGCCGAATATGATGAGGACGAAAATCTTATTCTTGTAAATATAGAAAGCGATGAAGAACTTGAGATTGCAGCTGATGCTTTTGAAGAACTCATTGATGAAACAGATTTGGAAGCCATGCTTACCGCAGATGAAATTGAAGAAATGAAGGAACTTGAAGAGCAGTAAATCGTCTGTTTATTAGATTGATAATTGTCTTTATGAGGTTTTAAGGAGTAATAAGTGAAGAAAAAGCATATAGAGAAAAATAGTATTATTAAGATGCACAGAGCGCATTTTGGCTTAATTTTCCTGCTGATAATTCTGTGTTCTTTTGTCATGTCCGGATGTTCTTTTCTTGAGTCAATTGGAATTAATACTGAGGAATTAGGACTTGATGATTTACAAAAGCTTTTTTATGTTGATTATGATGAAGACCCGGGTGATTTAACAAAAGATTTAATTGCTACTAAAGAACCTGAGATAAATGCAGGTGATGTAGTAGAAGTAAATAACAATCCTGAAATTGAAGCTACACCTTCTGTTACAAATACACCTGACTTGGAAGAAATTGTATTTACTCCGATGCCAACACCAAGTATAGAGCCAACATCGGAAGCTTTAGTTAATGAAGTTATAAAGCCGACAAGCACTACTATGCCGACAAATACTTCAATACCAACAAATACTTCGATACCAACAAATACGGCTACTCCAACCGCAACGAAGATGGTTATAACACCAACTGCAACAGCTACAGTTGCGCCTACAAAGAAAGCCACTCCGACACCCAAGCCAACAGCAACTTTAGTTCCGACAAAGAAACCTGCAGCAACACCAACACCGACAAAAGACTTAGGATCTGCAGATATATGGTATTATGCAGTAACCAATGATTTTTCAAGGTACGAGTTAACAGGCGCTGATACTGCTGGATCAGAAAAAGAATTTTTAGACAAATTTTATGATTATTGTAAAGGTGGTTATTATTCTTTCGGTATGTTAGTTGATAATTACAGCATTGCGAAAACACCTAAAGAACTTTTAGAGATTTTCCCCGGACTTGATGCCTGTGTTATCGATATGGAGAAAAGCGGCCAGTATTATAACGGTTATTATTTCAAATACATAATCAAGTGCAAGGTTGACTTCGAACTTAAAAATGCAATCCTTACCAATGATTCAAGCCGATTGGATTCTCAGAAATTAGAGGTTTTGGATAAGCTTTACTGGATTTGTGATAATTATACCGATTCAACAATGGATGATTTGGAAAGGGTAAAAGCTATCCATGATTATCTTGTATTAAATATCGCATATGCGACAGAAGAACTTGAAAAGCCTGAAAACAAGAGAAACAACCGCATATACGAGCCTGAAGGTGCTGTATTAGACGGATATTGTGTTTGTGACGGATATTCAAAATCTTTTGATTTGCTTTGTCTGATTCTTGGCATGGAAAGTGACCGCGTAACAGGTGAGGCTGGAAAAGACAGTATGGAACCTCACGCGTGGAATGTTGTTAAGGTTGACGGTTACTGGTATCAGATAGATTGTACATGGGATGATCCGACTCCTGATGTAGAAGGAAGAGTAGATTATACTTACTTCTTAGTTCCTAATGATATGATGTATTATCATAGCTGGAGACCTGAAATTATCTGTGAAAATGATGATTTGGCATTTGTTATGTACGATGGAAAGTTTGATTTTGCTGACGAGCTTTTCGAATTTATTGATGATAAAATAGATAACAGAATATCTGAATTTACTGTTGCATTTTACTATGAACTTGGAAGTGATGTGGTTGAAAATTACATTGCCTACAGCGGAAAGTATTATGGAAGATTTTTATATTCTAAAAATGCAAAGGGTTATTACTGGGTAGTTAAGGTAACACTTGATTTTGAAGACTGATTAAGCTATTGAAGGGCGGCAGTTTTCTTTACAGATTTGATTTGTGATTTGATTTTGAGAAATTTAAGAAATGAAGAATTTAAAAGAATTATTTTTAACAACTGACAGACCCATATTCCTTGATGGCGCAATGGGTACAAAACTTATGTCAAAGGGCCTGAAAATGGGTGAATTACCAGAGCTTTTTCCTTTGAGAGAAATTAATGGGGAAAAGGGAAGCGACATATTGAAGGAAATTCATCTTCAGTATCTTGAGGCAGGAAGTGACATAATTTATGCCAATACTTTTGGTGCGAACAGACCTAAGGTAGAAAAAATCGGGATGACTGTCGATGAAGTTGTTGGTATGAATATTGCTATAGCCAAGCTTGCTGTCAAAGAATATTGTGAGAAACATCCTGGCGTAGAAAAATATGTAGCTTTGGATATAGGACCTATCGGAAAGCTTTTGGAGCCGATGGGAAATTTAAGCTTTGAAGAGGCTTATGATATTTACAAGGAAATCGTTTTAGCAGGTGTAAAAGCCGGCGCTGATTTGGCTGTAATAGAGACCATGATGGATCTTTACGAGGCGAAGGCAGCTTTGCTTGCAGTAAAGGAAAATTCCGATTTGCCTTTATTGGTTACGATGTCTTTTGAAGAAAATGGCAAAAGCTTTGTGGGTACCGAAGCAGGGTGCTTTGCAACAGTTATTTCATCAATGGGTGCTGATGCGCTGGGAATTAACTGCTCATTAGGACCTGAAAAGATGGTATCTATTCTTGATACTATAGCTTTGCATTCAACAGTACCTTTGATTTGTAAGCCCAATGCAGGCTTACCGGATGCTTTGACAGGCAAATACAATTTGTCCCCTGAAGCATTTGCAAGAAGTATGCAGGAAATGGTAGAACATGGTGCAGTAATTCTTGGAGGTTGTTGTGGAACCGATGAAAATTATATTAAAGCACTGGTTGATGCAGTAAAAAATGTTCCTATTAAGCCATTTGATAAATCGAAGTCAGGATTAGATGGCATATGCTCATTTAATACTTTTGTGTCTTTGGACAAAGTCAGGGTTATTGGTGAAAGAATTAATCCGACAGGAAAGAAGAGACTGAAAGAGGCCTTGCTTAATGGGGATATTGATTATATTCTTGATTTGGCAATAGAAGAGGAAAGAGCTAGCGCAGATATTTTGGATATAAATGTCGGTTTGCCGGGAATTGATGAAGTTGATATGATGTCAAGGGTAGTTAAGGCTGTACAGTCAGTATGTTCTTTGCCTTTGCAGATAGACTCTTCAAATCCTTTGGCTATCGAGGCAGGTTTGAGAGCAGCTAATGGACGATGCATTATCAATTCTGTTGATGGCGAAGAAGAAAAGATGAAGCAGATTTTTCCACTGGCTGTAAAATATGGGGCATATGTGGTAGGGCTTGCTTTAAACAAAAAAGGTATTCCAAAGTCAACTGAAGAGAGACTTGAAATTGCTTCTAAGATTATAAATAAAGCAAAGGAATATGGTATTTCTGAGGAAAGAATTTTAGTGGATGCTTTGACACTTACTGTTTCTGCAGAACAGTCCCAGGCTAAGGAAACCTTGAAGGCGGTTGAAATACTGACTAAGCGCAATATTAAAACAGTGCTTGGTGTTTCTAACATATCCTTTGGTTTGCCTGAAAGAACTAATATTACCAGAGCATTTTTACTGATGGCTTTGGAAGCCGGTTTGACATTGCCAATTATTAATCCGAATAATGATGATATTATGGATGCGGTTGTTTCTTATCGAGTAATAAGTGGTGATGATGTATCCTGCGAAAAATATATTGACAGATTTACAAACTTAAGACCTAAACAGGAAGCTGCTGCAAACACTGTCAATGCTGTAAATACTGTAAATACTGTACATACTGTAAATACTGTAAATACTGGTACAAAGAATACTTTAGAAGAAAAATCAGATACAGTAAACAAAACAGCAGATGGAAAGTCAAATACAGCAAATAACACCTTTGATGGAAACAGCAATAATTTAAATTCTGTTTCAAAAACTGAAGAGTTATTATCAAAGGAAGATACAATAGAGGGGAAGCTTTTAAAGTCTGTACTTGAAGGAAGACAGTCCCAGACAGCTTCATTTACAAAAGAACTTTTAGAGGTAAAAAATCCACTTGAGGTTATAGATGAAAATCTTATTCCGGCCTTGGATGAGGTGGGAATGAGATATGAAAATGGTAAGTTTTTTCTTCCTCAGCTTTTAAATGCGGCCAATGCAGCCAGTGCAGGCTTTGAAGTTATTAAGGACTATATTTCAAAAACAAACAGTAACAGTGTTTCAAAGGGAACTGTACTTTTAGCAACTGTTGAAGGTGATATTCATGACATTGGCAAAAATATTGTTAAGACAGTTCTTGAAAATTATGGCTTTAAAGTAGTTGATCTTGGCAGAGATGTTCCCTCAGAGAAAGTTGTTGAAACTGCTATAAAGGAAAATATTTATCTCATCGGATTATCAGCTTTGATGACCACAACTGTGGCTTCGATGGAAAAGACTATCAAAGCATTAAGAGAAAGCGGTCATGACTGTAAAATAATGGTTGGTGGTGCTGTATTGACAGAAGATTATGCTATGCGCATCGGAGCAGATTTTTATTCAAAGGATGCGAAACAGTCTGCTGATATAGCAAAAAAGGTATTTGCTGAAAGAAACAGCTGCAATAAATAGCTGAAAGAAGTAACTGAAAGAAGCAATTGAAAGAAAAGTTGTAATGAATAACTGAAATAAATAACTGAAAGACAGCAATTACTGATAAAAATCAGACAGGAAGGAAAATGAATGAAAACAGGTTATTTTTACGATACACATGTTCATGAGTCATATTCGAGCCTTTGCGGACACTCAACAGGGCAGGAATATGCAGATGGTCTTTATGGCTACAAAATGTCTGAAGAGCTTCGTGAACAGAGAATTAAAGAAGGCTATAAGGTTTTGGAAAATTATGATGAAATCATATATGCCGGATTTTTCCTGACTAATCATTTTTTCAGAGGAAATACTGCCATTGACAGAAGCCTTCCCTGGAGACAGTTTGTTGACGAGTATTATCATGGTTATGAACTTACACATGAAGCCTGCAAAAAGAACGGAATTGATGTTTTTTATGGCTGGGAAGAAAATTTTGAGGGAGATGAGTTCCTTATTTATGGTTTGCCCAAAGATTTTCAGTATGCCCATCCTGATATGATTACCTGGAATCAGGTGAAGAATTTGGAGGAATGCAATAAAGCAGGTGGCTTTGTAGTACAGGCACATCCTTTCAGAGACAGAAATTATTTGTCCTTTGTTGCAGCTCATCCTTATCAGTCAGAGGCTTTTGAAGTACATAATGACTCAAATTCAGACGGAATGAATTTAAGAGCTTATATTTATGCTTCAGAACATGACAAGCCCATGACTTCAGGAAGCGATTCTCATGATGTCGCATATGCGAGAAAAATGGGCGCTGGATTTATTGTTCCTGAAAGAATTAAATCTTCTGAAGATTATATTAATTTAATTAAAAACAGAAAAACAGAATGCTTTATGATTCCTGATAAAACTAAGGGAATAGGCGGCAGATATGAAATTTTGAATAAGCCTGCATATTTGTATGATGAAAACAATGTAAGACAGGTATATGAAGACGAACTTGTAAAGAGAGGCTATATTAATATTTGAGCACAGTGGCAAAAAGAGGTGACATGAAGAGAAAATTTTTATTGATTCTGATGCTTTTTATCGTTTGCACATGCGTTTTAGGCGCATGTACTTTTGGTGCGGACAAGGAAGAGGATGAGAATAAAACTTTACCAAGCAGAATGCCGACTCCGACTTTGTCACCTGTTCCTGTGACAAATATTGATGTTTATCCAACAGGTGATGTAATTTTAAATGAAGAACCTAAGATCACTGATGCCATTCCTACACCCTGGGGACAATCAGATGTGATTACATCTTCACCAACAGCTATGTTATCTGTATCAACACCTGTTTTGACACCGACATCTGAGCCTGTGCTGACACAAGTGCCTGAATTAACACCTGAATTAACAATGACATTGCCTGTAATTACTTCGACACCTAAACCGACTCAGACACCTTTGGCACCTGATGACGATCCTGTTTATACTCCAACACCTACAATGATTACTTATATTCTTTCCTGGATAAACAGTGATGTTAATGTCAGAAAAGGTCCCGGAACTGATTATGAGATAATTGATGTTTTCGTTAAGGGAACTATGGTTAAAAAGGTTAAAGAGGAAAATGGCTGGGTAACGATTCTTTATGATGAAGAAAAACAATCTGTTGCTTATGTAAGTGCAAAATATGTGACAAGGCAGCAGGTTATTGTCGATGTAACACCAACAGCTTTGCCTCAAGCCACAAGTAAACCGACAAATACTTTAACTCCAACAAGTAAACCTACACCAACTAAAATTCCTACGAATGTCCCTGTGGTTTTAACGCCTACTCCGACTTTTGTTATTACCAATACACCGACAAACACTTTAACACCTACCACGACAAGGGAACCGGAAGAATATCTTTATTCTGGTGGTGATTATTATTTCAGATATGTAATAGTAAATAATTACATAAAGATTGTTAAAGCAACTTCTGTAAGAACTTCTTATATTCAGTTACCTGACAGAATTAATAATATCCCGATAAAAGAAATTGCTGACAGAGCTTTTAGTAATCTGCGTGATATTTCAGAAATTGTTTTGCCAAATGAACTTGAATATATCGGGGAATATGCTTTCGCAAATGATGATGGTCTTACAACAGTATTTGGTGGGGACAATGTTTCTTACATTGGTGATTATGCATTTAAGGGCTGCACTAATTTGTCATTGGTAACAGCTGGCAGAAAATTAACTATAATAGGCGCATATGCTTTTAGTGGCTGTTCCTCACTTGTAACAGCTGATTTACAGTATGGACTTGCAGTTATAAAGGATTCTGCATTTGAAGGCTGTTCAAAGTTATATTCACTTAATTTGCCTTCTTCTTTAGGCAGTGTTGGCAAATATGCATTTAAGGATTGTACAGGACTTCGTGAGGTAAGCTGTTCTTCAAAATATGTTGAATTTGGAGTTGGTGCTTTTGAAAACTGTACTCTTTTGAATAAGATAGAACTGCCTGAGCTTACAAATACAATTCCTTCAAAAATGTTTAAAAAGTGTTCTTCACTTGAAGATTTTACCATTCCCGAAGCAGTTGTAAATATTGGAGATGAAGCTTTTATGAATTCAGGAGTTAAAGTGGTTTCAATTCCTGAAGGTGTAAATAAGATTGGAAGATTGTGCTTTAGTGAATCTAAGATAAAAAGCTTTCTTGGTGGCGAAAATGTTACTGAGATTGGCGAGAGATGTTTTGAAAACTGTAAAGATCTTGAAACCGTTTTATACATAGGAAAGATGAAGGTTGTGCCGGGAAGAGCATTCTATGGCTGTTCTTCACTTGAAACAGTTATGATTTCAGCACCTGTACAGACAATTTCAAATGAAGCATTTTCAGGCTGTGTTGATATGAGAGATCTTACATTGCCTGAAGGAGTAAGGAGTATTACAAGTAAAGCATTTGAAAAGTTTGGTGAAAATCATGCTGAATTTGTAGATGTAACACTTCGTTTGCCATCTACTGTTGAAAATGTTGCAGCAGATGCAATACCTGTTTATACTAATCCGATTATTGTTGTGATTAAGTCACAGATAACTAAACGCGCTTTGACTTCTTACTATATTGATACAGTTAAAATTGATTTGATTGAAGAGTATTAATTTCAGGAAGAATATTATCATATAGAAGAATTAATTAGCAGAAGATACTGATTAGCAGAAAAACTGATTAGTAGAAAAACTGATTAGTAGAAAAACTGATTATCAGAAAATATTGATTAGTGGGAAAATTGATTAGCAGGAAATACTGATTAGCAGAAAAAATTGATTAATAGAAAATATTAATGGTAGAAAAATATTGATT
>JAKSSA010000030.1 GCA_024403335.1 Lachnospiraceae bacterium | reverse complement strand
CTCAACCTTAATCTCATTTGGCAACTGAATAAATATGTTATGAGAATAACCCAAAGAAAGTTCGATGATATTACCCTGATTTGAAGCACGGTAACCAACACCAACTAATTCAAGTTCTTTCTTATAACCTTCAGAAACACCAACAACCATGTTGTTTACTAATGCACGATACAAACCATGGAATGCGTGCTGCTGCTTTACCTCTGCAGTTGCACCTTCAACCATATCAAATGTGATCTGGCCGTTATCAACAGTTACTGAAATAGAAGTAAATATTGAGTTTGAATCGAATTATAACGCATGAAATGATTTCCTGCTTTTTGAATGCTAAAAACTAATTGTCAATTGTCACAAAGCTTATTGTTAATAATTTAATATTAATTGTTAATTGCTACAAAAGCTATTGTCAAATTACTTTGTTCCGTAAATTCTGTCACCGGCATCACCAAGACCCGGAAGAATATAACCGTTTTCATTAAGTCTTTCATCAAGCGCACCAATGTAAATGTCTACATCGGGATGAGCTTCTTGAAGTCTCTTAACGCCTTCAGGAGCTGCGATAAGGCAAAGGAAACGAATTCTCTTGATGCCACGATTCTTTAATAACTGGATAGCTGCAACACTTGAGCCACCAGTAGCAAGCATCGGGTCTACTACGAAAATTTCTCTGTCAGCTGCATCGTGAGGTAATTTGCAGAAGTATTCAACAGGCTCGAGAGTTTCTTCGTTACGGTAAAGACCAATGTGACCAACTTTTGCATTGGGAGTGATATTTAAGATACCGTCTGCCATATGCATACCTGCTCTTAAGATTGGAACTACGCAAAGCTTCTTTCCGGCAACTTCCTTGATAGTGGTCTTAACTAAAGGAGTTTCGATTTCCTTGTCCTTAAGAGGAAGATTGCGGCTTGCTTCATAGTAGATGAGCATTGCAACTTCTGAAACTAATGCTCTGAAATCTCTTGTTGAGGTTTCTTTCTTTCTCATGATACCAATCTTGTGCTGAATCAAAGGATGATCCATAACTACTGTTTTTGACATTTCATTTCCTCCTTGTATTTGCTGCTACAATCTGTTTTAGACGTAAAATTGTACAACAGCTTTATTGGTTAGGCATACAAAGGTGTACTGCCATTTATGTCATATCCATGTGCTATTGTAACATAGTAATAAAAGTTTTTAAAGAAATATTTTGATATGTAAAGAATGATATTAAATAAAGAAGGATATTAAAAAAGTTTTAAAGAATTTTAAAGCATTTTAAAGAATTGTATTTTCTTCAAAAGAAAATAGTACTTGCCTGTATATTAAACCTGGACTATAATTGGTTAAAGGAGTTAATTAAAAACAGGAGTATTTTATTTTTGAAGTGAGGTAATTATGAACTATGATGGACTTAACATGGGTTTGGTTAAGCAAAATAATATTGCTTCAGTTTTGACGCATATTCACTGTGCGGGTGAGGCTTCAAGAAAAGAAATTGCTGAAAAAATCGGACTTACGGCAGCTTCTTTATCAATGATAACAGCCCCTATGGTTGAAGAAGGCCTTCTTGAAGAAATTGGAACTGACAAATATCCAAAAGGTGCAGGAAGAAAGCAGGTACTTTTAAGACTGAATTATGATTATAGATATGTATTTTCAGTTAATATAGAAAAGAAAACCACTTATATTGCTTTAACGAATCTTTCTGGAAAAGCAGTTGACTATGCTGAAACTGAAACTAAAGGGCCACAGGAACTTTTAGGTAACGTAGCAGAAATAATTAAGCATATGCTTGATAGAAATTCCGAAATTCGAAGTCTGGTTAAATCGATATCAGTCGGAGTCCCGGGAATAGTAAATAGAGAACTTGGCACAAGTACAAAAGCATATGGAATATGGGAAGAGGAAGTAAGGATAAAGGACATTCTGCAGGAAAAAACGGGCCTGAAGGTTTTCGTTGAAAATGCTGTTTACGCGTTTGCGGATGCGGAAATAATATTCGGTCTCGGCAGACAATACGACAATTTGCTGGTATTGAAATGGGGACCGGGAGTAGGAAGTGCTGTCGTAATTGATGGGAGAATTTACGAGGGCAGAAACGGCAAAGCTGCAGAAGTCGGTCATCTTATTGTTGACCGACATGGCAGCCTTTGTGAATGTGGAAGAAGAGGGTGCTTACAGACAAAAATCAAAGATGATGTTTTGAAGGATATCAATGGAGAAAAATTTGATGAACTTCTTGATATATTTGCAGATGCGATAGTTAATATGATCACAGTTTTAGCACCTAACAGAACGGTTCTTTGCGGTAGCATTTTTCATGAAAAGGATGTTTACACAAGACTTGTTGAAAAAACTAAAGCAATTGATGAAAATTATGATGAGAAAAGAATTGTGCTTTCTGCTTTGGCTGACAAGGAAAGATACATTGGACCGGTTGCTTCCTTTATAGTTGAACATTTGTGATAAATGATGGATTTCTTGACTTTGAAGCTTATAAATGCTATTATCTAATGAATAGTAAGTCGGTAATGTTATAAAATAAGTAAGAATTCCAGGTCCGTAAAAATCGATAGATTTGCAGGTATTACTGCACCGGTAAAGGTAATTTTATTAAATTATTTTCTACCGGCGCAGTTTTCTTTTTTTTATGGAGAGGTATATGCTTTTTTGCTTTTTGGGGTACTATAAGAAGGGGGCTTTATGGAACATCTGATATTTGCATTTAATGCGATTTCACCGATTATTCTTTTAATAGTTTTAGGCTATGTTTTAAGAAAAATCGGCTTTATTAATGACGAATTTTTAAAGATAGGAAATAAAGTGGTATTTAACATATGCCTGCCATGTGCATTATTCGCAAATGTATATTCTGTTGAATCCTTTGATAATATTAATCTTGGCATGGTTTTATATATTTGCATCGCCGTAGTTTTAGTTTTCCTTTTGGCAATTGGCGTAGCAATGCTTACTACTAAAGAACCTGACAAGAGAGGCGTTGTTCACCAGGCAACCTACAGATCTGAGTTTGGCGTAATCGGACTTTCGCTTGCATTTGAGCTTGGCGGGAATATGGGCGCGCAGATGGCTAGTTTAATAGCAGCAGTTTCTGTCCCGCTTTTTAATATTCTTGCGGTTATATCCTTGTCTATGTTTAAGAATGCAGGCGGCATTAAAGACGGAGTTAAGAAGGTTGGCAAAAGTATTTGTAAAAATCCGCTTCTTTGGGGCGTGGGTCTTGGTATTGTCTGTCTTGCCATAAGACTTGCCATTCCTGTAGACTCAACAGGTGAAGCAGTATTTTCAATCAAGAGAACATTTCCTTTTATTTATCAGACCATTCAGTATCTTAAAAATCTGACAACTCCGTTTGCACTGATAGTGCTTGGTGGCTGCTTTGATTTTGGAACTGCAAAAGAAAATGTTAAGAGTATATCTGTTGCCTGCGTGTGCCGTATTGTGATTGTACCATTGTTTGCACTTGGAATTGCAGCTTTATTAACCAAAAACGGCTTCCTTAATTTTGATAAAAGCATTTTTTCAGCGATGACTGCATTATTTGCAGCTCCTGTGGCAATCGCTTCAGGTCCTATGGCTGAGCAGATGGATAATGACGGAAAGCTTGCAGGACAGCTCATTGTATGGTCCTCTATTTTCTCAATACTTACAATTTTCGCATATGTTGTTGCACTTAGATTTTTAGGATTGATATAGCATAAGTTTACCAATACATTTTTACGAAAAACATAGTAGAATATGTATGGAGTGAGGTGTTTTATGGATAACTTGATTTTTGCTTTTAATGCAATTGCGCCAATAATACTTACAATTGTATTAGGTTATGTGCTGAAACGATGCGGATTATTGAGTGAACAATTTTTGAAAATTGGCAACAAGCTTGTTTTTAATGTTAGTTTGCCATGCATGTTATTTATCAATGTATATTCAATTGAGTCTCTTGAAACAATAGATACAGATCTGATTGCATATGCCTGCATAGCAACTTTAATAATTTTTTGCTTTGGTATTCTTATAGCATTTTTTACGACCAAGGAACCTAAAAAGAGAGGCGTCATGCTTCAGTGTGTCTTCAGATCAAACTATGCAATTATTGGTCTTCCTTTGGCACAGCAGCTTGGAGGAGAAAAAGCTTTGCAGGTTGCATCAGTTTTGTCTGCAGTTTCAATTCCCCTTTTCAATATGCTTGCCGTTATAGCTCTTTTAATGTTTCTTGAGACAGGAAATATTTGGAATCAAATCAGAAGAGTTTTTATCAACATTTTAAAGAATCCATTGATAATAGGCGTTTTTGCCGGTGTGGTTGCAGTATTTTTAAGAAGCATTATACCGTTAAATGCTTATGGTGAGGCAGTGTTTTCATTAAAGAATGACCTTCCGTTTTTACATACCTCAATTAAATACCTGTCAAATCTTACAACACCTCTTGCTTTAATAATTCTTGGTGGAAGATTCGATTTTAGTTCTACAAAGGATAATTTGAAAGAGATAATTATAGCTGTGACAGCGAGAGTTATTATTGTTCCAACACTTGCCATTGGTGTTGCGGTATACCTTTCAGAATATGTGAATTTTCTATCAATTGGCAGGAATGCATATCCTGCAATGGTAGCTTTGTATGCCTCTCCTGTTGCTGTGGCAAGTGCAATTATGGCTGAGCAGATGAAAAATGATGGAAAGTTAGCAGGTCAGCTGGTTGTATGGACTTCGTTAATTTCGATTTTTACCATATTTTTTGTGGTGGTTATTTTAAGATCAATGAATCTTCTTTAAAGAAGTAATGAATTAAAAACAGATAGCTAAAATAAATAAGCAGAAACTGAATCAATAATCAGATAGCTAAAATAAAAAGTCGAACGAAGAAGAGAAAAAATAAGAAAAAATAAAGAATTTTGAAAAAACAAAGAACGAGATGTTCTTTGTTTTCGTCTATATGGTAGAAAACAGAAATGTCTATAAGATAGAAATTGAAGGATTGATTATAGGTAAGACCTGAAAATGTCTACAAGGTAGAAACTGAAGGATTGATTATAGGTAAGACTTGAAAATGTCTACAGGATGGAAATTGAAGGATTGATTATAGGTAAGACCTGAGAATGTCTACAAGGTAGAAATTAAAAGACTGTTTATAAGCAGAATTCGAAATATCTTTAAGTATTAACAAATAAGCTTGAGTTGCATTAAAACTAAATCGAATGGGGGAACAACATTATGATTAAATTACGAAATGCTTTGAAGAAAACAGTGGTTATCATTTTATTAATCTCTTTATGCCTTCTTACGGCTTGTTCTGAGAAAGAACCTGATAAGCCCCAATTGGGCAAAGATGATACAGCTAAAAGCGATATTAAAAAAACATCAGGTGAGGAGCAAGAACGCGTGGATTATATCGATGTAGAACAGTTATTACACAATAGCGACTTGGGTAATGTACAGACTCAGGCTTCTTATAATGGAATAAATTTTAAGAATATTACGACTTCAACAGGAAGCAGGATTATTTCTACAGAATCCTATTTTATAGTAGAAACAGAAAATGAAGCAGGAATTAATGAAATTAAGTCAAGTGTCAGCTTCGTGCCTGAAGTACCTTTTACTGTAACTGCAGAGGCGGCAGGAAAATATATAATTGAGCCATGTCTTGGAGGACTTTCAGGCAAGACTTTATATACTATGATAATTGGAGATAAGCAAAAGCCTGCAGTTTCAATTGCATTTCAGACAGAAGGCGAGTTTGAGGTAACAAGCATGTTCCCTGCAAATGAAAGTGTGGATGTTCCCTGCAACACAGGAATAGAAGTTGTTTTTTCTGAAGCTGTGGACACAGAATCTTTGAAAGACAATTTTGAAATCACTCCATTTGTTGAAGGTAAGTTTGTTGTTTATCCAAACGGAAGAACAGTTGCCTTTGTACCATCTTCTTATCTTTTAGAGGGACAGATATATACAGTAACTGTGAAGCCAGGAGTAAAGAATACTACAGGAAAAACACTTGAAAAGTCTTTTGAGGCCAAGTTCTGTACTCGTATGGAAATGCCTGTTACGAAAGACGAGGTTATCTCTTTATATCTTGCTAATGGTCCTTTCTCTTTTTCTTCAAAAGACCGTATAATGTTTGATTTTAACTGCTACAAGAACAATAATACTGAAATTCAATGCAAAAATGTGAATATTGATGTATTTATGTACAAAGATGTACATGAAGCTATAGAAGCCTTTAAAGTTTATGAAGAAAATAAACTTAATATGTATTATGGAAAGGAATTTTCATTTTCGACAGAAGGACTTAAGAAAGTAGACAGCTACAAAACAACACCCACTGATATTTATAATTCAAGATGGAATTATAATGGAAGCGTTGTGCTCAATGCACTTGAGAAGGGCGCATATTTAGTTGAACTTGAATTTGAAATTTCAACAGAGAAGAAAACTGAGATTTTTAAGCGCCAGGTACAGCTTCAGGTTACAGACATAGTACCTTATACAGAATACTCAGATAATGGATTACTTATTTGGGCTAATCAAAAGACAGTTGGACCTATAAAGAATGCAGAAGTAGAAGCATGGTTTTTTAATCGCACTTCATATTGGAATCAGGATAGAAATACTGATTATGTTAAGAAAAGTGGCAACACTGATGAAAATGGTCTGATTATATTTGAAGACTGCAATTCTTATGCATATGTAAGCATTAAGTCGGATAATGATGAATGTTATGTATTAGTAAGTGGAAATGGTGATTATTCATATAAACGCTATTACAATGTTGTTTTAACAGACAGGGAAAAATATTTTACAAATGATTTGATTAATGTGTTTGGTATAATTCGCCCTGCTGATAAATCAGAAAAAATGCCTTCAAAGCTTTACTATAAATCAAGCCTTTCTTTGGCAAAGAGGGAAATAGAGCTTGATGAAAATGGTACATTCAAGTTTGAACTTGAAATAGATAATTATGAAGGTTATGGTGTTTCCGTAAGCATATTCGATGAGAATGATGTTAGCGTTACTTCATTGTATTTATCTGTTACACATGAAGAAAAGCCCCTTTATACTGCTACTCTTTCCTTTGATAAGCTGTTTTACAAAGCAGGTGAGGATATAAAGGCAATAATTCAGGCTAACTTTTTTGATGGTACACCGGCCGCTAATTTGAATTTCAGTCTCTATAACAACTATTTTCTTAGCAGAGGAACTGTTATAACAACAGATGCTTCAGGAAAAGCCGAGATAAGTATTAAGACAGATTCACATAAAATGGCAATATCAATGCCATCACTTAACTATTTGTATTTTCAGGCGGAACTAATCTCAGACGAAACTGCAAGCTTGTATCTTTCTGAATCTGTAAGATATTTCCCTGCAAATGTCTGGTATAGAGATGAAAGAATCACAAATGATGGGGAAACATCATATTCATTGCTTTACTTAAATGAACTTGATACTGCGAAACTTGAAAGTGAAGAAGATTTTTCATGGAATGTATTTCCTGAGAACACATATGGTGCTTATAAAGAGGGAAGCGTTAAAATCGTGCTTATTAAGCACGAATATAAGAAGGTGAAGGCTGGAACGGAATATGATCCAATAAGTAAAACTACCCAGGAGCGTTACACAACGAGAGTTGAAAGCACTACTATTCTTGATGAAACTCGTAGCTTTGTAAATGGTCAGATACGATTAGAGCATTATGATGCGAGTGGTTTTAATGGTTATTATGAATATGAAGCAACATATTATGACAATGATACAAATTCAACCTATACCAAGTATATTTATGCTAATCTTGGAAAGAATGTAACATATGTTTATGAAGATAATTCATATCAGGAATCAGGACTTAGAATTAACAGACCGGTTGGACCATTTGCAATAGGTGATATCGTTAAAACTGAGCTTTTAAACTATGGAAAGCAGCTGACGGAAGGTTATATTTTATATTCATTGAATTCAGACGGCATTTCAGAACATCTTGCAGGTAATCTTTCTGACAACACTTTAAGAAGCTTTTCTACTATATATAAAGATGAATATATTCAGGGTGCGAACATCAATATCGCTTTCTTTGATGGAGAGGATGTAAGAATCTTTAATACAGGTAACTTGAGCTATGATTACGAAAAGAATAATGTATTAAATGTTGAAGTTGTGACCGATAAGGATAAGTACAAACCTGGTGAAAAGGCAGAAATAAATGTTGTAGTAACTGATAATAGGGGAAATTATTGCAGCAATGCGACAGTACTTGTAAGCTTGGTTGACGAAGCATGTTTTGCATTAAGAGACCAGAAATGGGATGTTCTCAACAAATATTATAGTTTATCAAGAATGAAATATATTTCCGTAAATCAGACCTTCTCCTTTGATAATGGCAATATATACTGGTCAAACGGATTGGATTATGTTGCATCAGAAGCTACAAAGGATATGGCAATTATGCCTAATGCTGTAGAAAAACCGATGCTTGGTACAAATAATGCACTTACTAATGATGGAGCGAATGCAAGCATGGAGACAAATATCAGGTCTTCTTTTGCAGACAACCCATATTTCTTTACTGTGGTAACTGATGAGAACGGTGAAGCTAAGATAGACATCGCACTGCCTGATAATATTACTTCATGGAGAGTAAGCGTAGCAGCAATGAAAGAAAAAGTACCGGGTAATTTAAGCGGAATGGAACTTGGTAACAATTCTTCCAATGTTATCTCAAGTCTTGAGTTTTTTGAGACAGTTAATTCTAATTCCTACTATATTAAAGGCGATGACATTGCAGTAAGTGCAAAGGTATCCGGTAATATTTTTAATAATAAAAACTATGGAGATTTTATTTTATACTCAGCAGATATATTGGATGAAAATGGTAATATTATCTCCACAAAGGAAATTAAAGCAAAGGCTGGTGAAAATTGTCAGTTTAACTTTGGCAAGTTAGATGAAGGCAATTATGACATTTATATCAGGGCAGTCTATAAAGATTACAAAGATACTGTTAAAGTGACTATAAGTGTTATTAAGACTGCAATAAAGGCTGTTACAAGAAGAGATTTATCTGTTTCAGAATTTGGAACCATAAAGCCTGTTGCATATCCTATAAATATTTCCTTCTATAATAATACATATTCTCTTTATACAGAGGTACTGAATAAGGTTTTGTATGGTGAGAGAAATCGTAATGATTCTAAGGTGGCAAGACTTGCAGCGCTGGAAATGTCACAAAAGCTTTTTGGAGAGAATGATTTTAACCAGACTGAAATAGCAGAGCTTAAAAAGGATTTATCCAATATAAAAAGCTTACTTGGAATATACTCATATGCAGAAGGTGATGTATATTTGACTGCAAAGGCAGTGTCGGCTGCTTGTGAGTTTCTTCCTATTAATATGTCAGAGTCTCTTGCAATATGCTTAGAGTCAAAGCTTACAGAAAGCAAGCTTCTTTCTTCAAAGGAGGTTTCAGGCTGCATAGCAGGATTACTTGCACTTAAGAAACCGTATCTTCGCGAAGCAATATATCTTGCTGAATGTGAGCTTGATTTAGAGTCAAAGCTTTATGTGACTTTAGCACTTGCAAATGCAGGTGAGTCAGTAATGGCAAATAAGATGATGAAGGAACTTATTTCTGAATATGGAGTGGCAGACGGAAAGGATTCTTTGTATATAAAAGGAAGCAATGTTGAAGCTAATATCGAAACTAATATTGAAACTAATATTGAAACTAATATTGAATATACGGCTTTGCTATTGATGTCTGCATCAAAACTTGACAGAGATATTGCTGATACGTTAGTTAACTACCTTTTAAAACATGATTCCTTATACGAAAGCTATAAACTTGAATATGCTTCATACCTTACTAATTTTTACAGCGAAGAGGGTAAGAATGCAAAGATAGTATATAAGCTTGATGGAGAGACTAAAGAGGCTAATCTTGGAGTTTATTCAAGTGAATATTTACGCCTTAACAGAAAGGAATTTGACAGCTTAGAAATTATTGAAGCGGATGAAAATGTAAGAATTTATGCTACTTATATATCTGATTTAAGCGAGACAATTTTGTCACCGGATCAGAATCTGAAGATTACTAAGACCTATTCTGACTATGATAAACAAAAGGGCTTAATAAAGGTTACTGTTAAAGTTTCAGGTAAGACAGACAGAAATGTTGAAAGCTTTGATATAACGGATACCATATTTGCGGGTGGCCGTTATGTAAAAACTTATAGAACTGATAGCAACATTGGAAGCAAAGGCGACGGTTATTGTTATATGTGGCTTGAGAATAAGGGACAGACAATGACAGGTCAGCTACATGTATGGAATTATGATAACAGAAAGTTAGGTGATACCGCACCCGGTTACAGAAAAGAAATAAGCTTTGAAGCAAGCTATGAATATATCATAAGAGCAGTGTTAGATGGAGATTTTGTATTGGAAAGCGCATATGCAGATAATTCAGAAAGAGGCACCTATGCTTTAAGTGATAGAAAAAATATAACTGTAAGCGGTGGCAAATACAAGATTTCAAAATAGGACTAAAATAGGACAAAAATACTATAAAAATTATAAAAAGTACTTGCATTGATATTTACTATATGGTACAATGTTTCCCGTTGTGACGTTGATAGCGTTGAATCGTGAGGTTGCTATCAGAGGAAGGTTTGTTGCGAAACCAACCCGAGGATAGGTTTTTACGAGGAGCGAATGTCAAGTTATGAAACTGGTTCTGCCTTAGAGCAGATAAACCGTGTTGTTGCACAGCTAATGTATCGGAAAAAAGGTATTTATCAGCAGGTGCTTTTTTAAAGGGATTAGATGAAACACACGGACGAGTGTACAGTCACCGCTTGTCGTACTAAGACAAAAGTACGTATAGGAGGCGGCTATTTTTATGGCAAATCAGCAAGTAATGAGAATCACACTCAAGGCTTATGATCATCAGTTAGTAGATCATTCAGCAGCAAAGATTATCGAAACAGCAAAGAAGACTGGTTCTAAGGTATCAGGTCCTGTGCCGTTACCGACAAAGAAGGAAGTTGTTACTATCTTAAGAGCTGTACATAAGTACAAAGATTCACGTGAACAGTTCGAACAGAGAACACACAAGAGACTTATCGATATCATTGCTCCTACCCAGAAGACTATGGATGCATTGACAAGACTTGAGATGCCTGCAGGTGTTTATATCGCTATTAAGATGAAGTAATTCACTCTTTATAAGATGTAAGGATGAATTAGTGCTGAAATTTCAACCTTATTAAATAAAGAAGCAAATAACACTAAGGCAATCTAGGATGACCGCAAAGCGGTCCGCTGTAGAGGAGGAAAAACAAAATGAAGAAAGCTATTTTAGCTACAAAGGTCGGAATGACACAGATCTTCAACGAAGATGGCGTACTCATTCCGGTAACAGTTCTTGAAGCTGACGGAAACGTTGTTACACAGGTTAAGACTGTAGAAAACGACGGTTATGCAGCAATTCAGGTAGGCTTCGGTAAAGTTAGTCCTAAGAACGTAACAAATCCTTTAAAGGGAATTTTCGCTAAGGCTAACGTAGAAGTTAAGAGATTTTTAAGAGAATTCAAGTTTGAGAATTCAGCAGATTATCAGGTTGGTCAGGCTATCAACGCTGATATCTTCGCAGTAGGTGACCACGTTGATGTAGTTGGTACATCAAAAGGTAAGGGATACACCGGAGCAATTAAGAGATTTGGACTTTCCAGAGGACCTATGGCTCATGGTAGTAAGTATCACAGACACGCTGGTTCTAACGGCGCTGCAACAAGCCCCGGCCGTGTATTCAAGGGAAAACACATGCCTGGTCAGAAAGGTAACGTGCGTTCAACAGTTCAGAACCTTGAAGTAGTAAGAATTGATGCTGAAAAGAATTTAATTCTTATCAAGGGTGCTGTTCCGGGACCTAAGAAGTCTATGGTTATGGTAAAAGAAACCGTAAAGAGCAATAAGTAGTCGAAGGAAGGAGGAAATTTTAAATGGCAAACGTAAAAGTCTTTAATATGGAAGGCAAGGAAGTTGGCAGCATCGATTTGAAAGACTCCATCTTCGCAGTAGAAGTAAATGAGCACGTTATGCACTTGGCTGTTCTTAGCCAGTTAGCTAACAAGCGTCAGGGAACACAGTCTGCAAAGACCAGAGCAGAAGTTTCTGGTGGTGGTAGAAAGCCCTGGAGACAGAAGGGAACCGGTCATGCAAGACAGGGTTCAACCAGATCACCTCAGTGGGACGGCGGTGGCGTTGTATTCGCTCCGAAGCCTCGTGAGTATAAGCTTAACATTAACCGTAAGGAAAAGGCACTTGCATTCAAGAGCGCACTTACAGTAAAGGTAAATGAAAACAAGTTCATCGTACTTGATGAGTTAAAGCTTAACGAAATCAAGACAAAGGCAATGGTAGCAGTTCTTAAGAACCTCAACGTAAATAAGGCATTGGTTGTTACAGAAGAAAAGAACGAAAACGTTACTCTTTCAGCAGCTAATCTTCCTTTCGTAAGAACAGCAACCTACAATGCATTCTCTACATATGACGTACTTAAGTATGACACAGTAGTTATCACAAAGAGTGCAGTTGAAAAGATTGAGGAGGTATATGCATAATGGCAGACCTTAAGTATTATGATATTATCTTAAAGCCCATCGTTACTGAGAAATCAATGAACGCTATGGCTGAGAAGAAGTATACATTCTCTGTTCACACAGACGCTACAAAGAACCAGATTGCTGAAGCAGTTGAAAAGATGTTTGATGGCGTTAAGGTTAAGAAGGTTAATACAATCAACCTTGACGGAAAGAGCAGAAGACGTGGCTTAACAGTTGGTAAGACTGTAGCAAAGAAGAAAGC
Source organism: Lachnospiraceae bacterium (assembly GCA_024403335.1). Classification (GTDB taxonomy): domain Bacteria; phylum Bacillota; class Clostridia; order Lachnospirales; family Lachnospiraceae; genus JAKSSA01. Next base: position 17,921 of record JAKSSA010000030.1, on the reverse strand, counting down.
TATCGTAACATTAACAGATGATTCAAAGGAAATTGAAATTTTCTCAGGACTCTAAAATTTTGATAGCAGCGTAGAAAAACGACATTCGTATGTATTGCGCAGTGCAATCAGCGATTTTTAGAAATCGGGTTGCATGAAGAAAGGAGAAACAAAAATGGGCATTAAGACATATAACCCATATACACCTGCCAGAAGACATATGTCTGGTATGGACTTCCAGGAAATCACAAAGACAACACCTGAGAAGAGCCTTGTTGTTTCAATCAAGAAAACAGCTGGTAGAAACAACCAGGGTAAGATCACCGTTAGACACATCGGTGGTGGTTCAAAGAAGAAATACAGAATCGTGGATTTCAAGAGAAATAAAGACGATATCGCAGCTAAGGTTGTTGCAATCGAATATGATCCTAACAGATCAGCTAACATTGCATTGATCGTTTATGCAGATGGTGCTAAGTCATATATTCTTGCTCCTGCCGGATTAAAGGTTGGCCAGACAGTAATGAATGGTGAAAATGCAGAAGTAAAACTTGGTAACTGCTTACCTTTAGCTAACATTCCTATCGGTACAGAAATCCATAACATCGAGCTTTATCCCGGTAAGGGCGCACAGCTTGTTAGATCAGCAGGTAACTTCGCACAGTTGATGGCAAAGGAAGGCAAGTATGCAACTCTTCGTTTACCTTCAGGTGAAATGAGACTTGTTCCTATCCAGTGCCGCGCTACTATCGGTCAGGTAGGTAACATCGAACATGGCCTCGTTAAGATTGGTAAAGCTGGACGTAAGCGTCACATGGGTATCAGACCTACAGTTCGTGGTGCTGTAATGAACCCTAACGACCATCCTCATGGTGGTGGTGAAGGTAAGAACGGTATCGGACGTCCGGGTCCTTGCACACCTTGGGGCAAGCCTGCTTTGGGTCTTAAGACACGTAAGAAGCACAAACAGTCCAACAAGCTTATCATCAGACGTAGAGATGGTAAGGCAATCAACAACTAATGAGGAGGAAATATGGCACGTTCAATTAAAAAAGGTCCATTCGCTGATGAACACTTACTTAAAAAAGTTGAAGCAGTCAATAAATCCGGTGACAAGACAGTTATTAAGACCTGGTCAAGAAGATCATGTATCTTCCCTACAATGGTTGGTCTTACAATCGCTGTTCATGATGGAAGAAAGCATGTTCCGGTATATATCACAGAAGACATGGTTGGTCATAAGTTAGGTGAGTTCGTTGCAACAAGAACCTACAAGGGCCACGGCAAAGATGAAAAGAAGGGCAGAAAGTAATTCGACTAGAAGGAGGTCATAAAAAATGGCTAAAGGACATAGATCCCAAATTAAGAGAGAAAGAAATGCCAATAACGATAAGAGACCCTCAGCTAAGTTGAGCTATGCAAGAGTTTCAGTTCAGAAGGCATGTTTCGTACTTGATGCCATCAGAGGCAAAGATGTACAGACCGCTCTCGGTATCGTAGCATACAATCCACGTTATGCATCAAAGTTAATTGAGAAGTTACTCAAGTCAGCTATCGCTAACGCAGAGAACAACAATGGTATGGATAAGACAAAGCTTTTCGTAGAAGAGTGCTATGCAAATCAGGCACCTGTTATGAAGCGTTTCCAGCCCAGATCACAGGGTAGAGCTTATCGTATCTTAAAGAGAAATTCTCACATTACAGTAGTTCTTAATCAGAGATAATTGCCAAGAGAGGAGAAAATATGGGACAGAAAGTTAACCCGCATGGATTGAGAGTCGGCGTTATTGCAGACTGGGATTCAAAGTGGTATGCAGAAGCTGATTTTGGCGATAATCTTGTTGAAGATTACAAAATCAGAGAATTCTTAAAGAAAAAGCTTAAAGATTGCGGTATCTCAAAGATTGAAATTGAGAAGCGCGCAGCTGATCAGATCAAGGTTACCATTCATACACAGAAGCCTGGTATCTTAATTGGTAAGAATGGTGAGCAGATTGAAGTATTAAGAAAAGATATTTCTAAATTTACAACAAAGAACGTAAACGTTGAAATTAAGGAAATTAAGAAGCCTGACCTTTCAGCACAGTTACTTGCTGAAAATATTGCACAGCAGTTAGAGCATCGTATCCAGTTCAGAAGAGCTATGAGATCATGCATGTCACGTGCAATGAAGGCTGGTGCTAAGGGTATCAAGGCATCATGCTCCGGACGTTTAGGTGGTGCAGATATGGCTCGTACAGAGTCATACAACGAAGGAACTATTCCTCTTCAGACACTTAGAGCTGACATCGACTATGGATTTGCAGAAGCAGATACAACATATGGTAAGGTTGGCGTTAAGGTTTGGGTATACAGAGGTGAAGTTCTCCCTAAGAAGGTTGTTAAGAAGGAGAGTGATCGATAATGTTAATGCCTAAGAGAGTAAAACGTCGTAAGCAGTTCAGAGGAACCATGGCTGGTAAGGCACTTCGTGGTAACAAGATTACTAACGGCGAATTTGGTATCGTAGCAACAGAACCTGCTTGGATTAAATCAAATCAGATTGAAGCAGCCCGTATCGCTATGACACGTTACATTAAGCGTGGTGGTCAGGTTTGGATTAAGATCTTCCCTGACAAGCCTATTACAGCTAAGCCTGCTGAAACTCGAATGGGTTCTGGTAAGGGTAGCGTAGAGTACTGGGTAGCAGTTGTTAAGCCAGGACGTGTATTATTTGAAATCGCTGGCGTTTCAGAAGAAGTTGCTAAGGAAGCTTTAAGACTTGCTTGCCACAAACTTCCTTTGAAGTGCAAGATCGTTTCAAAAGCAGATTTAGAAAAGGAGGCATAAGCAGTGAAGACCAACAAGTATATGGAAAGCCTTAATGGTAAGAATCTTCAGGAATTGAATGAAGAATTGGTTGCTGCTAAGAAGGAATTGTTCAACCTTCGCTTCCAGAACGCAACCAATCAGCTTGAGAATACATCCAGAATTAAGGATGTACGCAGAAATATCGCTCGTATTCAGACCGTTATTGCTGCTAAGGAAGCTTAATAGAAAGGAGCGACCACAGTGGAAAGAAATCTTAGAAAAACACGTATTGGTAAAGTAGTAAGTGACAAGATGGATAAGACTATCGTTGTAGCAGTTATCGATAATGTTAAGCATCCTCTTTACAACAAAATCGTGAAAAGAACATACAAACTTAAGGCTCATGACGAAAACAATGAATGCCAGATTGGTGACAGAGTTAAAGTTATGGAAACAAGACCTCTCTCAAAGGACAAGAGATGGAGACTTGTAGAAATCGTTGAAAAGGCTAAGTAATTTAGCAGAAGGAGTTTTAGCATGATTCAGACAGAAACCAGACTCAGGGTTGCTGACAATACCGGTGCGAAGGAATTACTTTGCATTCGTGTTCTGGGCGGATCCGTTAAGAAATATGCAAACATTGGTGATGTTATCGTTGCGTCTGTTAAGGATGCAACTCCCGGCGGAATGGTAAAGAAGGGCGATGTTGTTAAGGCAGTAGTTGTTCGTACCGTTAAGGGAGCTCATCGTAAAGATGGTTCTTATATCCGTTTTGATGAAAACGCTGCTGTTATCATCAAGGAAGATAAGACACCGAGAGGAACACGTATTTTTGGACCAGTAGCAAGAGAACTTAGAGAGAAACAGTTTGGTAAGATTGTTTCCTTAGCTCCGGAAGTATTGTAGAACCTAGGAGGATAAGCATGAACAAGATTAAAAAGGGCGATACTGTTAAGGTTATCGCAGGAAAAGACAAAGGCAAAGAAGGAAAGGTCTTAGAATGCAAGGATGGCAAGGTTACTATTGAAGGTATCAACAATGTAACTAAGCATCAGAAAGCAAGCCAGGCTAACCCTAAGGGTGGCATCGTAAAGACAGAAGCTCCTATCGATGCATCAAACGTAATGTACGTTCATAAGGGACAGCCTACAAGAATTGGCTTTAAGACAGTTGAAGGCAAGGACGGAGCTAAGAAGGTTCGTGTTGCAAAGAAGACTGGCGACGTTATTGACTAATTTCTTAATTTTTGGAGGATATGATGACAAGATTACAAGAAATGTATAAAAATGACATAGTGCCTGCTCTTATTAAGAAATTCGAGTATAAGAACATTATGCAGGTTCCTAAGCTTGACAAGATCGTTATCAACATGGGCGTTGGTGAAGCTAAGGACAATGCAAAGGTTCTTGAAAGTGCACTTAAGGATATGGAGACAATCTCCGGACAGAAGCCTGTTGTTACAAAGGCAAAGAAAGCTATCGCAAACTTCAAGATCAGAGCTGGTCTTAGCATCGGTTGCAAGGTTACCTTAAGAGGTGACAAGATGTACGAGTTCGCTGACAGATTGATTAATCTTTCTTTACCTCGTGTACGTGACTTTAGAGGCGTAAATCCTAACGGATTTGATGGTCGTGGTAACTACTCATTAGGCATCAAGGAACAGCTCATTTTCCCTGAAATCGAGTATGATAAGATCGACAAGGTAAGAGGTATGGATATTGCTTTCGTTACAACAGCTAAGACTGATGAAGAAGCAAGAGAACTCTTAAAGTTGTTCGGTATGCCGTTTAGTAAATAATTAAGGAGGAAAGTTACATGGCAAAGTTATCTCAGAAACTTAGACAGTCACGTCCGGCTAAATTCTCTACAAGAGAATATAACCGTTGTAAGCTTTGTGGCCGTCCTCATGCATACTTGAGAAAGTATGGAATCTGCAGAGTTTGCTTCCGCGAGTTAGCTTACAAGGGACAGATTCCTGGCGTAAAGAAAGCCAGCTGGTAAGTCACATTTTCAGCACAAGAGTGCTGTAGCAGAATTTTATAAGGAGGAAATCCATAATGACAACGAGTGATCCTATTGCAGATATGCTTACCAGAATTCGTAATGCAAATACTGCAAAGCATGATAGCGTTTTAATACCTGCTTCAAAGATGAAGCTTGCTATTGCACAGATTCTTTTGGATGAAGGCTATATCAAGAGCTTCGATATTATTGAAGAAGGCAATTTCAAGACAATCAATATCACATTAAAGTATGGTAAGGATAAGAACGAAAAAGTTATTACAAACCTTAAGAAAATTTCTAAGCCCGGTCTTAGAGTTTACGCTAGCAAAGAAAACCTTCCTAAGGTACTTGGCGGATTGGGAATAGCTATTATTTCTACAAACAAGGGTGTATTAACTGACAAGCAGGCTAGACAGAACAATGTTGGCGGCGAAGTTCTTGCATACGTTTGGTAATTTGACACTGGAAGAAAGTCTATAGAAACTTCTTCTACGGGGACAGTAATGCTAAATAGCAAAAGACTGTCATTATAGTATAAATGGAGGTACGGGCATGTCACGAATTGGAAAAATGCCAATCGCTATCCCTGCAGGCGTAACTGTAGAAATAGCAGAAAATAATAAGGTTACCGTTAAGGGACCCAAGGGAACATTAACAAGAGTTCTCGCACCGGAAATGGAAATTACGATGGAAAACAATACAGTCATCGTTAAGCGTCCTAACGACCTTAAGAGATTTAAGTCATTACATGGCTTAACAAGAACATTAATCAACAACATGGTAATCGGTGTAACAGAAGGTTACCAGAAGTCACTTGAAATCAATGGTACAGGTTACAGAGCAGCTAAGGCTGGTAAGGAACTTACTCTTACACTTGGTTATTCACATCCTGTAGTAATGATTGATCCTGAAGGCGTTGAGACAACTCTTGATGGTCAGAATAAGATCATTGTTAAGGGTATTGATAAAGAAAAAGTTGGTCAGTATGCAGCTGAAATCAGAGATAAGAGAAGACCTGAACCTTACAAGGGCAAGGGTATTAAGTACTCTGAAGAAGTTATCAGACGTAAGGCCGGCAAGACAGGAAAGAAGTAGGAGGGAGGCTAAGTTATGGTTAGTAAGGAATCTAGAGTTGAAATTCGTGTTAAGAAACACCTTAAAGTTCGTAATCGCTTCTCAGGTACTGCTGAAAGACCTCGTCTTGCAGTATTCAGAAGTAATAATCACATGCATGTCCAGGTTATCGATGATGTTGCACAGAAGACACTTTGCGCAGCATCTACAGTAGAGAAGGACATTAAGGCAGAGCTTAAGAAGACCAATGATGTTGAAGCAGCTAAGTATCTTGGCACAGTAATTGCTAAGAGAGCTCTTGAAAAGGGCATTAAAGAAGTTGTTTATGACAGAGGTGGATTCATCTACGCAGGCAAAGTTAAGGCTTTGGCAGAGGCAGCTAGAGAAGCAGGCCTTGAGTTCTAATCAGGAGGAAAGACATGAAAAGAGAAATACTTGATGTAAGTAAGTTAGAATTAGAAGAAAAGACCGTTGCCATCAAGCGTGTTACCAAGGTTGTTAAGGGTGGTAGAAATTTCCGTTTCTCTGCTTTAGTAGTTGTTGGTGATAAGAATGGTCATGTTGGTGTAGGTCTTGGTAAGTCTTCAGAAATTCCTGATGCAGTTCGCAAGGGTAAAGAAGATGCAATTAAGAAGTTGATCCAGGTTCCCATCGATGAGAACGGCTCAGTTCCTCACGATTTCGTAGGTAAGTTCGGAAGCTCAAATGTGCTTTTGAAGAAGAGCCCTGTTGGTACTGGTATCATCGCCGGTGGTCCGGCTCGTAACGTATTGGAGCTTGCAGGATTCAAAAATATTCGTACTAAGTCAATTGGTTCAAACAATAAGCAGAACGTTGTTCTTGCAACAATCAATGGACTTAAGCAGTTGAAGACTCCTGAAGAAGTAGCAGCTTTACGCGGAATTTCCGTAGAAAAAGTGGTAGGCTAAGGGGGTACATAAAATGGCAGAAAATTTAAAGATCACATTAGTTAAATCACCTATCGGTGCAATTCCGAAGCAGAGAGCTACCGTTGTAGCACTTGGTCTTAGAAAAATCGGACAGGAAAAGGTATTCCCTAACAATAAGGCTACCCTTGGTATGGTTCAGAAGGTAAGACATTTGGTTAAGGTAGAAGAGATCTAATAGGAGGCACACGATGAATTTATCAGATTTAAGACCTGCAGAAGGTTCTAAGCAGTCAAACAATTTCAGACGTGGTCGTGGTCATGGTTCAGGTAACGGCAAGACAGCTGGTTACGGACATAAGGGTCAGAAGGCACGTTCTGGAGCTCCCAGAGCAGGATTCGAAGGCGGTCAGATGCCTTTGTACAGAAGACTTCCTAAGCGTGGTTTCCATAACAGAAACACAAAGGAAATCGTTTCAATTAATCTTAGTATGTTAGAACAGTTTGAAGATGGCGCAGTAGTTACTGTTGATACACTTCAGACAGCCGGCATCATTAAGAATCCTCGCGATGGTGTTAAGGTACTCGGAGGAGGAGAATTAACCAAGAAGCTTGAAGTTAAACTCAATGCTTTCAGCGAAACAGCTAAAGCAAAGATTGAAGCTCTTGGTGGAAAAGCAGAGGTGATTTAGGATGAAGGCCTTTATCGATGCTTTTAAAGTAAAAGAAATTCGTACGAGAATGTTGTTTTTACTCATTTGTCTCGTTATCGTCAGAATCGGTTGCCAAATTCCGGCACCCGGTTTTGACAGGGATTTGATTGCTTATTGGCAGTCACAGATGACAGAATCTTTAGGATTCCTGAACATGCTGACAGGTGGTTCATTCTCTCAGATGTCTATTTTTGCATTAAACATTGGACCTTACATTTCAGCAGAAATTATTATGCAGCTCCTTACAATCATCATTCCCAGACTTGAAGAGTTAAAGAATGATGGTGAATCAGGTAGAAAGAAAATTGCTGAGTATAGCCGTTATACAACAGTTTTACTTGCAGTTATCGAATCTGTAGCAATGTCAATTGGTTTCGGAAGAAGTAACCAGGTTGCAGGCGGATTGAAGTTTACAACTATTGTTGTTATGACAATCAGCTTTACAGCAGGTACATGCTTCCTTATGTGGCTTGGTGAGTTAATGACAGAAAAGGGTATTGGTAGCGGTATCTCTATGATCCTCCTTATCAATATTGTTTCAACTCTTCCCAGCGATGCCGGAAGACTTTATACCGACAGAATCAAGGGACAGTCAGTTCTTAATGCTACAGTTGCTATCATTATTGCCGCTGTATTAATAGTTGCAGTTTTAATCCTCATCATCCTTTTACAGGATGCACAGAGAAAGATTCCCGTACAGTACGCTAAGAGAACTCAGGGTAGAAAGACCTTGGGAGGACAGTCTTCATTTATTCCTTTGAAGGTAAATACAGCAGGTGTTATGCCGGTTATCTTCGCAATGGCAATATTGAATCTTCCTGCTATCATTTGTGGTTTCTTTGGTGTACAGGCTGGTGAAGCAAGCTTTGGTCGCAAGATTTTGAAGCTTTTATCTTCACAGTACTGGTTTGATTTTTCAAACGGCTGGAGCTCATTTGTTTATACATTTGGTGCTTTACTCTATATTGCAATGCTTTTCTTCTTTGCATACTTCTATACAGCGATTACATTCAATCCTAACGAAGTTGCAAATAACCTTAAGAAGCAGGGCGGTTTCTTACCTGGCGTTCGTCCCGGTACTCCTACTGCTAATTACCTTAAGGGCGTACTTAATTACGTAATCGTAATTGGTGCATTTATGTTGATGGTTATTGCTTTGCTTCCTATCATCTGCTCAGGTGTTTTCAACGCAAGACTTTCTTTCGGTGGAACATCACTTATCATTATTGCCGGTGTTATTGTTGAATCAATGAGACAGGTTGAAGGTATGATGAAGGAACGTCATTATAAAGGATTCTTAAATGACAGTCTTAATTAATTGACAGTATACATGTGTTACCCCCTTTGTTTTTGCAAAGGGGGTGTCATTGTGTAAAAAGATATTTTAATTTCGTAAACAATTGGTCGAAAGACATATTATAAATATTACATATTCGTAATTTGGAGGCAGATAAAATGAAAATCGTTATGCTTGGCGCACCTGGTGCCGGAAAAGGAACACAGGCTAAGAAAATTGCAGCAAAGTATGGTATTCCTCACATTTCAACAGGTGATATTTTTAGAGCAAATCTTAAGGCTCAGACAGAACTTGGAATGAAAGCAAAGGAATATATGGATAAGGGTCTTTTGGTTCCTGATTCATTGACACTTGAGCTTATTATGGATCGTTTTAAGAATGATGACTGCAAAAACGGTTATGTTCTTGATGGTTTCCCAAGAACCATTCCTCAGGCAGAAGCGTTAACTGAAGCTTTAAAGAATAATAATGACAGCCTTGATTATGCTATTGATGTTGATGTTCCTGATGATTTTATCATTGACAGAATGGCAGGAAGAAGAGCTTGCCTTGATTGTGGCGGTACCTTCCATGTAGTATTCAATGCTCCCAAGCAGGAAGGAATATGCGATCTCTGCGGTGGAAAGCTTGTTTTGAGAAATGATGACAAGCCTGAAACTGTTAAGCTTCGTTTAAATGTTTACCATGAACAGACACAGCCTCTTATTGATTACTATAAGGGACAGAAGCTTTTGAAGTCAGTTGATGGAACAAAGAATGTAGATGAAGTATTTGATTCTATTCTTCAGATACTTGCTTAATTAAAGAATCGAGATGAGATTATGGCAGTAACAATTAAAAGTCAGAGAGAGATTGACTTGATGCGCCAGGCAGGAAAGATACTTGCATATGTTCATGAAGAACTTGCAAAGTATATAAAGCCGGGTATTTCAACACATGAACTTGATATGATTGCAAGAGATCTTATTAAGTCAAAGGATTGTATTCCTTCATTTCTTGGTTATGAAGGATATCCTGCATCTGTTTGTCTTTCACTTAATGATGAGGTAGTACATGGTATTCCAAGAAAAGATGTACTTTTACTTGAAGGCGATATCATAAGTGTTGATTGTGGTGTTATTTATAAAGGTTATCAGTCAGATGCTGCAAGAACCTATGGAGTTGGAAAAATTACTCCGGAAGCTCAGAAATTAATTGATGTAACAAAAGAGTCATTCTTTGTTGGAATTAAAGAAGCAGTAAAGGGAAATCATATTAATGATATTTCAGGAGCTATAGAGGATTATTGTCATTCTTTTGGTTATTCACTTGTAGAGGACCTTACAGGTCATGGCATTGGAACTGAAATGCATGAGGATCCTCAGATTCCTAATTTCCGTCAAAGAAGACAGGGAATTAAGATTTTGCCCGGAATGACTTTTGCTATTGAACCGATGGTTAATATTGGTGGACCTGAGGTTGCATGGTGTGATGATGAATGGACAGTTGTAACAGAAGATGGTTCATTATCTGCACATTACGAGAATACAATTCTAATTACAGATGGAGAACCTGAGATTCTTTCATTACTGTAAAAGCTAATATAAAAGCTAATATAAGAGGAGATAATGCATGTCAAAAAATGACGTATTGGAGATGGAAGGCGTAGTAGTTGAAAAGCTTCCTAACATGATGTTTAAGGTTGAAATAGAAGGTGGACATATCTTGCTTGCCCATGTTTCAGGTAAGGTTCGTCTTGGTAATATTAAGATTGTTGCCGGAGATACCGTACAGCTTGAAATTTCTCCTTATGACATGACAAAAGCAAGAATTACCTGGAGAGGTAAGAAGACTGCTGAGGCTGAGGCACCTGTGGTTCCAAGCAAGAAGAAACAGGCAAAGTCAGTTAAGACCGGTAAGCGCTAAAACATAAAAGTGTAAGGTTAAAACACATAATAAGGTTAGCGTTAATAAAGGTTTAGTACTAAAAAGAGATAAAAGTCGAATAATTCTTGCGATTGATTAACAAAGATAATATTATTATTAAAACTTTTAATGAAATAATTATATTACTAAGATTTTTTTGCTTGCAAAAATTTTTCTTTGTGATAAAATTATAAATGGACTTTTTTCGAAAGGAGAAAAATTATGAAGGTTAGATCTTCCGTAAAGCCGATTTGCGAAAAGTGCAAAATCATCAAGAGAAAGGGCAGTATCAGAGTAATCTGCGAAAACCCTAAACACAAACAAAGACAAGGTTGAGACCAATGGTCCGGTTGCTATAGATATTATCAATCAGATACTTGCTTTCTGTGTTGCAACATAAGTTGCGATATTGTGGACATTAAATGCAGTTGGGCATGATAAATACCTCAGTTTATCAGTATCTAATGCTTAACTATCATTAGCAGAGAGGCTTAGAAAATGTGAATGAATTTATTCATTCTGACCACAATTTAAGGCGGCTGAGAGGTGCATGGGCACCAAATGGCGTACAACTTAAAGAAGTTTGTACGTTTGAGGTAGGAAAATAGGTTCCTGCCTGGTAGCACTATTTTTAGTGCATAAGATATTTATTTATATAGGAGGAAAAATACACATGGCTCGTATAAGTGGTGTTGACTTACCAAGAGAGAAGCGTGTAGAAATCGGACTTACTTACATTTATGGTATTGGTCGTGTAAGTTCAAACAAAATCCTTGCTAAGGCTAATGTTAATCCTGACACAAGAGTTAGAGATTTGACAGATGACGAAGTTGCAAGAATTCGTGATATCATCGATGCTGAATTCCAGGTAGAAGGTGATTTAAGAAGAGAAGTTGCTCTTGATATCAAGAGATTACAGGAAATCGGATGCTATCGTGGAATCCGTCACAGAAAGGGCCTTCCTTGCCGTGGTCAGAAGACTAAGACCAACGCTAGAACCTGCAAGGGACCTAGAAGAACAGTAGCTAATAAGAAGAAATAGGAGGGTTTGTGATGGCTTCAAAGAGTACAGCAAAGAAGACTGCTAAGAGAAGAGTCAAGAAGAACATTGAACGTGGTCAGGCACATATTCAGGCATCATTTAACAATACAATAGTTACATTAACAGATACACAGGGTAATGCAATCAGCTGGGCAAGCGCCGGCGGACTTGGATTCAGAGGCTCAAAGAAGTCTACTCCTTTCGCTGCACAGACAGCAGCAGAGACAGCAGCTAAGGCAGCTTTACCTCATGGCTTAAAGAGCGTTGATGTATTCGTAAAGGGACCTGGTCAGGGTAGAGAAGCAGCTATCCGTGCATTACAGGCAAATGGAATTAATGTTACATCAATTATGGACGTAACACCTGTTCCTCATAACGGATGCAGACCACCTAAGCGCAGAAGAGTCTAATTTAAGGAGGATTTAGAGTATGGCAAGAGATATGGGCCCGGTACTTAAGAGATGTAGAAGCTTAGGCATTGAACCTCAGGTACTCGGTATTGATAAAAAGTCAAACAGAACACGCAGAGGCGGAAGAAAGTTAAGCGAATATGGAATGCAGCTTAGAGAAAAGCAGAAAGCTAAGTTTATCTATGGCGTTCTTGAAAAGCCTTTCCGCAATAATTATGAAAGAGCTCAGAAGATTAAGACAGGCACAGTTGGTGACAACATGCTTATGCTTCTTGAGTTAAGACTTGACAATGTTGTATATCGTTTAGGTTATGGCAGAACAAGAAAAGAATCAAGACAGATCGTTGACCACAAGCACATTCTTGTAAATGGCAAGTGCGTAAACATTCCTTCTTACCTTGTAAAGCCCGGTGATGTTATTTCAGTTCGTGAAAAATCTAAGGATTTACAGAGATATAAGGACATTATGGAGTCAGAAGGATCAAGACTTGTTCCTGCATGGCTTCAGGCAAATCATGATGACCTTTCAGGTAAAGTTCTTGAACTTCCTAAGAGAGACCAGATTGATGTTCCTGTTAATGCTACACTTATCGTCGAGTTATATTCAAAATAAGATAGTGTTGATTGCATCTTTAATATCAAAGGTGCAAGGTATTATAACAATAACACCCAGAAGGAGGGTCCGCTTTGTATAAATTTCAATTTGAACCAGCTAAGTTTACAGCAACTGAAATTTCAGAGGATAAGAAGTATGGCCGTTTCGTCATTGAACCTTTGGAGAGAGGCTACGGCATGACATTGGGCAGCTCCATTAGAAGAATTTTACTTTCTTCTTTACCCGGAGTTGCAGTTTCGAGTGTTAAGTTTGCTCCTGAACATGGGGTCCTTCACGAATTTCTCGGTATTAAAGGCGTAAAGGAAGACGTTACAAATATTATTTTGAATATCAAGAATCTTGTTATCAGAGATGATAGAGAAGAACCTGTAGATTTTTACGCTACTATTGATGCAAGAGGATGTTGTGTAGTTACAGCAGCAGATATTCATTTCCCGGATCCGGGACTTGAAGTAATCAATAAGGATTTAGTTATTGCAACATTAAACCAGCCTGATGCATATCTTGGCATGAGCTTAAAGGTTACAGCAGGTCGTGGTTTTGTAAGTGCTGAAAAGAACAAGCTTAAGAATAAGGAAGATGTTACAGCAATTGCAATCGACTCAATCTATACACCTATTGAAAGAGTTAACATGACAGTTGAAAACACACGTGTAGGTCAGCAGACAGACTATGACAAACTTACACTTGAGGTTTTCACAAAGGGTTCTATTTCACCTGATGAAGCAATTGGTTTGGCAGCAAGAGTTATGAGCGATCACTTAAAGATGTTCATTGATCTTTCTGATAAGGCAAGTACCGCTTCAACATATGCATGTGAAGAAGAAGAAACCATAACCAAGAAGACTGATATACCTATTGATGATCTTGAACTTACAGTTCGTTCATACAACTGCTTGAAGCGTGCAGGTATCAATTCTCTTGAGGAACTTATTAATAAGACAGAAGATGAATTGATGAAAGTTCGTAACCTTGGAAAGAAGTCATTAGACGAAATCGTTCAGAAGGTCAAGGATCTCGGATATCAGTTTAGGAAGAGTGAGAATTAAGCCAAGGAGGAAGGAACAATGGCAGGCTATAGAAAGCTCGGCAGAACAGCAAGTCAGAGAAAAGCTATGCTTCGTAACCAGGTTACCTGTCTTTTTTACAACGGTAAGATTGTAACAACAGAGGCAAGAGCAAAGGAAGTTAAGAGCATCGCTGAAAAGATGATTACACTTGCTATTAAGGAAAAAGATAATTTTGAAGAAGTAACCGTTACTACAAAGGTTGCAAGAAAAGATAAAGACGGCAAGAGAGTAAAGAATGTTGTTGACGGCAAGAAGGTTACCGTATTTGATGATGTTGAAAAGACAATCAAGAAGGATAAGCCCAGCAAGCTCGCAGCAAGAAGAAAGATGCTTTCATATCTTTACAAGGTTACTGAAGTTCCTGCAAAGAACGCAGGTAAGAAGAAAGCTACAAAGGTTAACGATTTAACAGATAAGTTATTTGATGAAATCGCTCCTAAGTATGTATCACGTCAGGGTGGTTACACCAGAATCGTAAAGGTTGGTTTACGTAAGGGTGATGCAGCTATGGAAGTAATTTTGGAGCTCATCTAGTCAGAGTTTAATAAGAACCTGTCTTAAACAGACAGGTTCTTTTTTCGTCTTTATATTCCTTGTCTTGAATTTGTTGTATGATATATGCTAAAATTATAAAGTTGCGTTGTAAATTAAAGAAGTATTTTAAAGAACTAAATTGAAGAAGTTAATTAAAGAAGCTAATTTGTATAAGCTAATTTGAAGAAGTTAATTTGTAGAAGCTAATTTGATGGTGATATTTTAATGAATCTGACTTGGCGAAGGTTGATTTAATTAAGTTATTTGAAGAAGTTGATTTGAAGAAGTTCATTTTGACAATCTTCATTTGATTAGAGTTACATTATCAAGCATGATAATGCAGATATATTTTATAAGAGAGTAAGATTGATGTCAGATAAAAAGACTGAAAACAGAAAACAGGTTAAGAGATTAACTGCGAAAAGTATAATAATCCTTGCAGCAGTTGTTATTATTGTTGGATTTTTGGTAGGAGCTGTGATAAGAAAGTATACTCCAAGCAGCCACTTTGTGGATTTAAGCAGATATAGTCAGAGCCTATTTGGGGATAAAACTGATTATTATGGTGTAAAGGAAGGCGAGGCAAGTATTTTCTTTGAAAATGAAAGAATTGAAGAAACTGCAATCGTTGAAAACTCTTTTGTTTACCTTGATTATGATTTGATTAATGAGTATCTTTCCAAAGAGCTTTATCTTGATAAGAATGAGAAGGTGCTTATCTATGCAATCCCCTCTCGTCTTTACAAGGCCTTTGAAGATGAAAGCTATTGCATGGCAGGTGATGAAAGGGTTGAATATACTCATATTATTTACTTTCAAAGAAATGGAAAATACTATATTTCACTTGATTATTTGAGTGAATTTGAAAACATAAATTATTCGTTTTATACATCTCCAAACAGAGTTGTATTTAAGCACAGAAGCGGAAGCTATTCGTATTACGATGTTACTAATGAATGTGTATTGAGAGAACATGCAGATATAAGGTCTGACGGGTTGCGAGTATTAAAGCCCGGAGAAACTCTTTGGTGTCTTAAACAGACAGATGGCTCAAATGGTCGTTTTGCAAAGCTTATGACCAAAGATGGTATTGTTGGTTATGCACAGACTAAAGATTTATCTGAGGTTTATGAAAAGAAGTACACTTATGAAAAGAGAAATTATGCATATGCCGGAAGAGTAGACGCAAATACGGAAAGAGTTGTGCTTGGCTGGCACATGATAAATACCGAGTCACAGAACTCCACCTTTTCAGATGTTGTAAAAAAGAATACTCCGATGAATGTTATTGTTCCTACCTGGCTTCGAGTTGAGTCTGAGTTTGGAGATGTAAAATCCATTGGCAGTATCCAGTATGTTGAGAAGGCACATGCTGAAGGCTTGAAGGTTTGGGCATTGATTGATAATTTTGACTCAATGGTTAATACTTTGAATTTTCTTTCAAGAACCTCGTCAAGAACTAAAATAATCAATGAAATGATAGCAGAAGCAAAGAAACTTGGCGTTGATGGTATAAATATCGACTTTGAGAGTCTTAATTCAAACATTGGACCACACTTTGTTGAGTTTGTTAAAGAGGCTTCCATTGCATGCCGTAAAGAAAACCTGATTTTATCAGTCGATATTTTAGTTCCATTTTCCTATAACTCATATTTTAGAACAGAAACACTTGGAGTTTTTGCTGATTATGTTGCAGTAATGGCATATGATGAGCATTATGCAGGTTCTGAGACAGCAGGAAGCGTTGCTTCAATTGGCTTTACGGATTTTGCTATAGAACTTACAAAAAATAAAATGGATGAAAATCGTATAATAATTGGTGTTCCTTTCTTTACAAGACTTTGGAAGGAAGAAACGAAATTTATGGTGACAGAGCTGTCAAGCCAGGTAATGTCAATGGATGCAGCGCAAGGCTTGCTTGACAGAAATGGTATAGTACCGGTATGGGATTCCAAAACAGCTCAGTATTATGCTGAATACGGAACTGATGAGCTTAAATATAAGATTTGGCTTGAAAATTATGCTTCATTAAATTCCAAGCTTTCTCACATAAGCAAGTCCGGAATCAGAGGCGTTGCTATATGGCGGCTTGGAATGGAACAGTCACAGGTTTGGGAGCTGTTTGAGAAATTTGCAAGCGGAAAGATGGAATAATAGAGTTTTGATTATAAATTGGAAGGAAGGTAAGGAATGGAAGAAAGAATATATGATACTATAATAATTGGTGGTGGCCCTGCAGGTCTTTCTGCAGCAATATATGCTCAAAGAGCAGAACTTGATTATGTTCTTATTGAAAAGGCTTATGTTTCAGGTGGGCAGATTATTAATACTTCTGAGGTTGATAATTATCCCGGTCTTTATCATATAAACGGATTTGAACTTGGAAATAAATTTTATGAACATGCAAAAGCACTTGGCGCTGAAATCGTTGTAGGTGAAGTAAGTTCAATTGATCCCGGTAATGGAATTGGTGAAAATGTTTATGAAGAGGATAATCTCGGTGTTACTATTACTTTAAGTGAAGAGGAAAGACAGGACGTTAATGGTAACATGATTAAGAAGGTTATTTTAAGTGACGGACGAGTTTACAACACGAGAACTATTATATGGGCAGCAGGTGCAACTCACAGCAAGCTTGGTTTAGCAGAGGAAAGCAACTATGTTGGAAGAGGCGTATCATATTGTGCAACCTGTGATGGTGCTTTCTTTAAGGGTAAGGAAGTTGCTGTAGTTGGTGGTGGAGATGTTGCTTTGGTGGATGCATTATTTCTTTCAAGAATGTGTTCTAAAGTATATCTCATTCATAGAAGAGATGAGTTTAGAGGTGCAAAGAGTCTTGTAACATCACTTCGCAACCTTCCTAATGTGGAATTTTTAACACCTTGTGAAGTAACAGGTATTTTTGGAGACGAAGGGGTTGAAGGTATTACTGTTGTTAATAAGTCAACAGGAGATGAAAGTATTGTAATTGTATCAGGACTTTTTGTATGTGTTGGAATGAAGCCTGAAACCAAGATTCTTGAAGGTATAGTAAAGCTTGATGAGAAGGGCTATATTGTTGCAGGTGAAAATACAAGAACAAGTGTTAAGGGCATTTTTGCAGCAGGAGATGTCAGAACAAAGGAATTAAGACAGGTTCTGACAGCAGCAGCTGATGGTGCCATAGCTGCCACAAAAGTTGCTGAAATGCTTTATTGATGTTTGATTTTAGTAAAGTATTTTGAAGTGCAATTGTGCAATGTGAACAAAAAAAGAAAAATTATGAAATTATGGAAGAGAGAAAAATGTGGATAACTTTCACATATTCTCTCTTTTTTGATTTTTGTGATAAGTTATAAACACGATTATATGGAGTTTTCCACAAAGTTTTACACTTTATCCACATTTTTTGACTACTTTTGTATAATGAGCACGGTATAAATATCGAATGTAATTTTTGTTAAAATTGCCGAAATTATTGTATTTTGCTTTAAATTATGTAAAATGCTTGACAAAAAAATCAGAAGCATATGCTTGCAAAGATAAAGTAAAAGTGTTATAATTATATCAACTTAATAAGTTAAGCACTATTAATAAATTGGGTTAGGAGGAGAATAAAAG
>JAKSSA010000003.1 GCA_024403335.1 Lachnospiraceae bacterium | reverse complement strand
GAAAGAACTATAAATTGTGATAATGCAAAAATAATGGAGAATTTTGATAATTCAGAAAATGTCGAAGGTGCAGGAAATACAGCAAAAGCAGAAAATGAGGCTCGTAGTGCCGAAAAGTATTCTGTATATTCTTTGTACAAAAACTTTGTTAAATACATGACAGGCTTTATTTTGGTACTTCTGCTTATGTATTATTTTGTTTGCGAGTCTGTTTTGATGGAATCTAAGCAGTTTAAGCTTAATTACATCTACAAGCTTAATGACGAGTGGAGTGCAATAACTGAACAGGGAATGGTGCCTGTTAAGGACATTGAAAATGTCAGATTTGTCATGGAAGAAAATCAGACATTAAATGTTTGTCGTGTTTTGCCTGAAATAACAGAAACCACATATCTTATGTTTGACTCAAATGAAAATGATGTTATTGTTTATGTGGGTAATTCTGTAAGGAACATTTATACAACAAAGAAAACTCAGCTTACAAAAACTACGAGTGCAAGAAAATGGATTTTTGTCGAGCTCAAGCCTTCAGACTCTGGTAAGTTGGTGACAGTTTCTTTTACAACAAATGACGCTTCATCAAGAGGAGAAGTAAACGGCTTTTATTTTGGAAATCTTTTGAGCCTGATAAAATACCTTGTAGTTGAGCATATGCCATCAATTATCATGGCACTTGCTTTAATAGTGATTGCGATTTTCGTATTTTTAATGTGCCTGGTTTCAAGAATTGGGAACATGAGGCCGCGAGGACTAAAATATTTGTGTTTGTCAGCTCTTTGCATAGGCTTCTGGATGTTAAACAATTCAGGTATAAGACAGTTTTTTGTTCAAAATGTGCAGGCAGCTGAGAATGTTTCATATTTGCTTGGCAGTATTTTTATAATACCATTGCTCGTGTTTGTTGATGAGCTTCAGAGTTTGCGCTACAGATATTGTTATATTACTTTTGAAATTGTTACCCTTTTGATAGTGGTAGTGAGAGCAGTAATGCAGATTTTCAGCGCTGCAACATTGCTTGAAACACTGATAATATCAGATATTACATCAAGTCTTGTGGTGGCGTTTATTGTGGCTGCGATGGGAATTGATTTATACAAAAAACATATTAGGGAGTATCTGCTTCCTGCAATCGGACTTGTTCTTTTTGTATTTTCGTGGATCTTTGAGATTGCATCAGAATTCTTTGGAATGACTTCTGATAAAATGTTTTTTGCTATTTCATTTTTAATTATGTTTGTGCTTACTTCTGTATCATATATAAATAAAGCTAAGAAAAATCAAGCAAGAAAAATTGAGATAATCAGGGACTATTTTTTAAGTAAAGCGAAAAACAAATTAAACTAAGTAAAGAATAAATTAAAAATAGCAAAGCGAAACTAAGCTAAGAAAAGATTAAGCCAAGAAAAATCAAGCTATGAAAAATTAAGCTAATCAGGGATTATTTTTAAGCTAAGCGAAAAATTAAAACAAACAATTTATAATCGTGCGAGGAATTATGGCAGAGATTACAATAAAGGATGTGGCTAAGGCATGAGGGGTTGGCGTGAGCACAATCTCAAGAGCACTTAATAATCATCCTGATATTAACACAGAAACTAAAGAAATGATATATGCCAAGATTAAAGAACTTGGATATGTGCCAAATAACAATGCAAGAAATCTCAAGAAAACTGAGAGTAATACAATTGCAGTTTTGGTTAAGGGTATGACGAACCCGTTTTTTAATCACATGATAAAGGTAATGGAGCCTGTAATCATGGCTAAAAAATATCAGATGGTCATTCAGCATGTTGATCCTAATGAGGATGAGTTAGATGTTGCTTTAGAGCTTGTAAAGGAACGAAGACTTAAAGGTATTGTGTTTCTTGGTGGTGTTATTAAAAGAAGCAGTGGAAAGCTTGAACAGCTTAATGTGCCCTTTGTGTTGTCAACTGTAAGCTGCCAGCTTGATGATTTTGGAATTAACAATTATTCAAGCGTTTCAGTAGATGATGCTAAGGAAAGCTATAAGGTTACAAGATATTTAATACAAAAGGGACATAAAAAGATTGCACTGCTTGCAGCAGCAGAGAATGATACAAGTATCGGTTTGATACGTTTAAGCGGTTACAAGCGTGCTTTAGAGGAAGCAGGAATTGAATATGATCCAAGCCTTGTAAGATATTTAAAGCCTGGTATGGAAGAATATACTATGGAAAATGGTTTTGGACTGACAATGGATTTGTTTAAGGATAAATGTGATTTTACAGCATTATTTGCAATAGCTGATACAATGGCGATAGGAGCTGCAAAGGCGATACTTGAAAAAGGAAAGAGAATACCTGAAGATATAGCAGTTATCGGCTTTGACGGTATTGAAATGTGTAAATATTATCATCCTGCTATTTCATCCCTCGCACAGCCTATTGATGAAATTGCAGAAGAAACTATCAGAATCTTATTTAAGGTTATCGAAGGTGAAAATGCGCACCAGCATGTGATTTTTGAGGGTAAGCTTGTTGAGAGAGAATCGACAAAATAAGTTTTTAAAGAGAATTAACCGGTAATTTTTATTAACAAGATGCATTTTAATAGATTATGTATTGAAAGAAATCTGTAAGGTGGTAAGGGAAAATGCGATTTTTGGTAGAAGGTAAAAAGCTTGTAGTGCTTCAGGGTGATGAAAGAATTGTGATTGAAGCGTGGGGTACCAATTCACTTCGTGTCAGAATGACTAAGGAAGCTGAAATGGACGATAATAATTGGGCTTTGACTGAAACAGTTGGGAAAAGTGATGCGAAAATACTTATTTCCGAGATTGATGTTACAGAGCCTTGGAATAAAGATGATGAAAGCTTACATAAGACAGCTTCTGAGGCAAAGATTGTCAATGGGGAAATAGAAGCAAGAGTAAGCTTTGAGGGCTGGATATCCTTTTATAATTCAAAGGGCGAATTGCTTTTGTCAGAATATTGGAGAAACAGAAATCGAATTGACAGATATGCAGTGCCTTTAAATGTCGGCGCCAGAGAATTAAAGCCAGTTATTGGTACTGATAATTATACTTTGACAGCAAGATTCGAAGCAAATGAGAACGAGCACATATACGGTATGGGACAATATCAGGATGAACAGCTTGATAAAAAGGGCGCACATCTTGAGCTTGCACAGCGTAATTCTCAGGCAAGTGTTCCTTTTTACATTTCTTCGTTAGGCTATGGTTTTTTGTGGAACAATCCGGCAATCGGTTCTGTTGTTTTTGCAAGAAACAAAACTGAGTGGACTGCAAAATGCACCAAAAAACTTGATTATTTTATTACGGCAGGTGATACTCCTTCACAGATTTCATATCAGTATCACCTTGCAACAGGTTTTGCACCGATGATGCCGGAATATGGTCTTGGCTTCTGGCAGTGTAAACTTCGTTACAGAACTCAGGAGGAAATTTTAAGAGTTGCAAGAGAACATGTGAAGGAAAGAAAATTGCCAATGGATGCTATTGTTATTGATTTCTTCCATTGGACAAAACAAGGCGATTTTAAATTTGAAGAACGAGATTTCCCTGATCCGGAAGGCATGATAATAGAGCTTAAAAAGCTTGGTGTAGAGCCTGTAGTTTCAATCTGGCCGACAGTTGATGACAGAAGCGAAAACTTTGGTGAGATGGCTGAAAAGGGATATTTGGTTAAAGCTGACAGAGGTGTAAGCTTAACAGGTACCTGGTGTGGAAATGTAGTATATTTTGATGCAACCAATCCCGATGCGCGTAAATTTGTCTGGGAGAAGTGCAAAGAAAATTACTACTCTAAGGGAATTAAATGCTTCTGGTTAGATGAAGCTGAACCGGAATTTGGCCCCTATGATTTTGATCTTTACAGATATCGTATTGGACCTGCTTTATCCTGCTCAAATATTTATCCTTATTTTTATGCAAAAGGTTTTTATGACGGGCTTTTGAAAACAGGAGAAAAGGATATTATCAATTTGACAAGATGTGCATGGGCAGGCAGCGCAAAGTTTGGTGTTCTTGCCTGGTCAGGAGATGTTCATTCCGATTTCAAAGCTTTGCGAATTCAGCTTAAAGCCGGATTATCAATGGCAGTTGCGGGCATTCCCTGGTGGACTTCGGACATTGGCGGTTTTGTTGGTGGTTACAGCAAAGATCCTGATTTTATTGAATTATTTATCCGTTGGTTTGAGTGGGGAGCTTTTTGCCCTGTATTCAGACTCCATGGCGAAAGACAGCCCTGGACCGAGGGCGGTTACGAAACAGTAGACGGTATAACCAAGCCAACTTCAGGAAGTGATAATGAAGTATGGAGCTATGGCGAAGAGGTATATGACATATGCCGTAAGTATTTAAATGTCAGAGAAGAGTTAAGAGACTATATCAGAAGAACCATGAAAGAAACTCATACTGATGGTTTGCCTGTTATGAGACCGCTTTTCTACGAATGCTTTGATGATGAGAATTGTATCGGAATCGAAGATGAATATTTCTTTGGCAGCAGGCTTCTGGTTGCACCGGTTATGGAAAAGGGCGTTTACAGACGCGAGGTATATCTTCCTTCAGGAGATGATTATACTGATTTTTGGACAAGTGAGGTTTACAAAGGCGGACAGACTATTTGGGTAGATGCACCGATTGATGTAATACCATTGTTTATAAGAGGAGACGAGGTGATTTAAGATGGAACAGTACAAGCAGGAATTTATTGAATTCATGGTAGACAGCAAGGTTTTGAAGTTTGGCGATTTCGTTACAAAGAGTGGAAGAAAGACACCTTTCTTTGTAAATACAGGCTTTTACAGAACAGGACATCAGCTTGCAAAGCTTGGTGAATACTATGCTAAGGCTATCAATGATGCATTTGGAACAGATTTTGAGATTCTTTTCGGACCTGCTTATAAGGGCATTCCTTTAAGCGTAGTTACTTCAATTGCTATTGACAAAATGTACGGTAAGGAGATTAAGTATTCTTCTAACCGTAAGGAAGTTAAGGATCATGGCGATGTAGGTATTTTGCTTGGCTCACCTATCGAGAAAACTGACAGAGTTGTTATGATTGAAGATGTAACAACTGCAGGCACATCTATTGCTGAAACCATGCCAATCATCAAGGCAACAGGCTGTGAAAACATTTTAGGTTTGTGCGTTTCAGTTGACAGAATGGAACGCGGAAGTGGTGAAAAGAGTGCTTTGAAGGAAATTGAAGAAAAGTATGGTTTAAAGACAACTGCTATTGTTACTATGGCAGAAGTAGTAGAACATCTTTACAATCGCCCTTATAAGGGACAGATTATAATTGATGATACCTTAAAGAAAGCAATCGATGAATATTATGCTATCTATGGCGCAAAAGCTTGATTTCGAAAGTGACACTTCAAAATGTGCTGACAGAAAAGAAAATGTACTAAAGTATTATTAAAAAGCGATTTAAGTGAAATGATAGCATATTTGTAGTAAAAACTGAGAATATGTTTGAAATTTAATGAAAACAAACGAAATCAAATGAATTTAGTGTGATTTGCAGATGGAGGTTGGAATGGCTTATACAAGATATCCAAGGCCGCAGCTTGTCAGGGAAAAGTTTGTCATGCTCAATAACGGCTGGAAGCTTGATGGGCAGGAAATCAATCTTCCCTTTTGCCCTCAGTCTGAATTGTCAGGCTACAAGGGAAATGCAGGTGAAGAATTAACATATTTCCGCAGAATCAATCTTACTGAGTTGTACCCGCTTTTTGGTCTGGAAGAAAAAAACGGTTATGACAATGAAAAAATAATAAGAAAACAGCTTGATGATAAAAGAATATATATTCATTTTGGTGCTGTAGACCAGAGATTTAATTTGAAATTCGATGGAAAAAGAATGTCCTGCTTTGATAATACAGGCTATTTGCCGTCAAGCATTGATTTGACGGAAAAAATAGTTCAGTCAGGCAAAGATTTCTTTGAGCTTGAAGTTGAAGTATTTGACGACCTTTCTCATGAATATCCTTATGGTAAGCAGCGAAAGGACAGAGGCGGAATGTGGTATACGCCTGTTTCCGGTATCTGGCAAAGCGTTTGGTTGGAAATAGTACCAACTACAAGGATAAATAAACTTGATTTTTCCTATAAAAACGGCAAACTTATACTTAAAGAGGAAGATGAGTCAGTTTTTATAATGAAGAACAAAGACATATTCCAGTCAGGCCTTGCTATGGATGTGTCAGGCTATAAAAAGAAATCAAGTGGCGTTACTTTGGCAGACTTATCGATTGGAGAGGAACTTGTTAAGGCAGAAGGTAAGAGTAAATCCTGCATTACCATTTACGAGCCGCAGATTTTAAGTGATGACAATCCAATAACTAAAATATTCTTTGGGGAGGCACCTTTTTATCATCTGCGCGATATTAAAGTTATAAAAGAAATTGAAACGAAGGAAAAGGAACTTGAGATAAAAATTGATAATCCTAAGTTATGGACTGCAAAAGAACCATATTTGTATCCTGTAAAGGTTGAATGTGCAGAAGATTGTGTGGTTTCCTATTTTGGACTTCGCGAAATTAATCTGGATAAAACACTTAAAGCAGATGAAAATGGAAATGTTTTTCCTCTGAAGATAAACGGAAAAGCTGAATTTTTGCATGGTATTCTTGATCAGGGTTATTTTTCGAAGGGAATTTATACGCCTGAGGATGAAAAAGAATATGAGAAAGATATCAAAAGATTAAAGGAACTTGGCTTAAATACTATAAGAAAGCATATCAAGACAGAACCTGAAAGCTTCTATTTTGCAGCAGACAGAATGGGAATGTATGTTTTACAGGATATGGTAAACAGTGGAGAATATGACTTTTTTAAGGATACTTTGCTTCCAACTGTCGGCTTGAAAAAACGCAAAGAAAGAGTAAAAGACAGTAAAGTTGAGAAGGTTATAGATGAGTATTTAAGTCAGGAAACAGGATATCCCGGTGAAGAGGAATTTAATGCTGAATTTTTCACAGGTCCTGAAAAGAACAGAAGAGTTGATGCTTATCTGGCGGCTGGGGTTACCTATGACGATGCGAGAAAAGACAGATTTGTAAACTTTATGATACTTACGATATCACATCTTTTCTCACACCCTTCAATTATAGGCTTTACCATGTTCAATGAAGGATGGGGACAGTTTGATTCTGACAATCTTTATTCTCTTTTCAAGGAACTTGACGATACAAGATTCCTTGATGCAACTTCAGGATGGTTTTGGGGTAAGGAAAGCGATGTAAGAAGTGAACATGTTTACTTTAAAAACAAAAATTTGTTTTCCAAACTTTCAAAGGATGAAGAAAGTATGTACTCAAAGCCCTGCTTACTTTCTGAGTTTGGTGGTTTTACATTACCTTGTGAGGGGCATTTGTTTAATGATAAGCACTATGGGTATGGAAGCTGCAAAGACAGTGATGAGCTGACCGGAAAGATTGTTTCAACTTATGAAAATATGGTTATTCCGGCTATAAAGAAAGGTCTTATCGGAAGTATCTATACTCAGATATCAGATGTTGAAGATGAGATTAATGGCTTATATACTTACGACAGAGAAGTATGTAAGGTAGACAAAGAAAAAATGAATAAACTTGCTGAAGCTATCTTTAATGAGATAAGAAGCAAAGAATAAAATAATGTGAGGTATGTATGGTTAAATTTAGTGAAATTAAGTACGTAAGACCTGATTTGGAGCAGTACAAAAAGGATGCAACAGCATTACTTGACAGAATTGAAAATGCAAAAAGCTATGCTGAAATGAAGCAGGCTTACCTTGAATTTGACAAAAGACAGGGCGAGTTAAATGAAGCATGCACAGTTGCATATATTCGTAACACAGTCAATAAAAGTGATGAATTTTATGATGCTGAAATCAAGTTTATTGATGAACAGACACCTACTTTGATGCCTATATCAAAGAGAATGTCACAGCTTTTACTTTCATCTCCTTTCAGAAAGGAATTTGAGGCTGAATATGGAACAATAATCAACGAATCCTGTGAGAAGAATCTTCCTTTGCAGGATGAGAGACTTATTCCTGATATGCAAAGAGAAAACGAACTTACTCAGGAATATTCCTTGATTGCAGCTAAATGCAAGACAATTTTCAGAGGCGAAGAATGTAACCTTTATGGTTTGCTTAAGCACATGAACTCAACTGACAGAGTTGAAAGAAAAGAAGCTTTTATTGAGTGGTCAAAGCTTTATGAAGGCGTTTCAGGTGAACTTGACAGAATTTACAGCGAGCTTGTTGAAATCAGACATCGTAAGGCAACCACTGTGGGAATGAATAACTATCATGATTTCGCATTAATTAGCAGTGATCACTTTGATTATACAAAAGAAGATTTGGCTAATTTCAAAAAGCAGGTAGTAGAAGTTATCGTACCGATTGCCGCAAAGCTTTTTGAAGAGCAGAAGGAAAGACTTGGTATTGATGTACTTAACTGGTATGATGAAGGCTTGATTTATCCTGAAGGAAATGCTACACCACAGGGAAACAAGGACCAGATGATTTCATGGGCAAATGAGATGTATCACGAGCTTTCAGCTGAAACAGGTGAATTCTTCGATTTCATGTGCAAATATGAATTGTTTGATCTTGAAACAAAGCCTAACAAGCATCTTGGCGGATACATGACTTTGCTTGATGTTTGCAAAGCACCTTTCATTTTCTCTAACTTTAATGGAACTTCAGCAGACGTTGATGTACTTACTCATGAAGCAGGTCATGCCTTCCAGGGCTATGTTGGTTCAAGAACACAGCCTGTAAGCGCATTGTATGCATCAACAAGTGATATTGATGAAATTCATTCAATGACAATGGAACATCTTACCTATCCTTGGATGGACAAATTCTTTGGCGAAAATGTTGATAAGTTCCGTTATGCACATCTTTCAGAAAGTATCAAGGTAATTCCTTATCTTTGTGCAGTTGATGAATTCCAGTGCAGAGTATATGACAAGCCTCAGATGACAGCCGAAGAAAGATACCAGGCATGGCATGATATTGAAACAGTATATCTTCCATGGAGAAAATATGACGGAAATGCTTTCCTTGAAAAAGGTGGTTTCTGGATGCAGAAGCAGCACATATTCCTTTATCCTTTCTATTATATCGATTATGCGCTTGCTCAGATTTGTGCACATCAGCTTTTTGCGAAGGTTTGTGAAAACAAGGAAGAGGGCTGGAATGATTATCTTCGTTTATGCAAGGCCGGTGGACAGACAGGATATCTTGGTCTTTTGAAGATTGCAGGGGTAAAAAGTCCTTTCGAAGATGGCACAGTTAAGGAAACAATGGATAAAATTGAAAAGCAGCTTGAAATTTTTAAGTCTAAACTTGATAAATAGCGAAGTATGTGGTAAAGTAATTACACAAAAAATGAAATTTGGAGGATGCTATGTTTTATTCACTTCTTGAAGCTGATGGAACTGTTGCTGAAAAAGCAGAGAAGTCAGTAAACTGGTTCATGGAAAAAATCGATTTGATTTTACCCGTTGTCTGGAACATTATTCTTTGCCTTGTAATTTTCTTCGTAGGAAGAAAGCTTATTAAGTGGATTATTTCACTTATTAAGAAGGGCTTTACAAAGGCTAAATTTGATGAAAGTATTTCAGGATTCCTTTTATCAATCATTAATGCAGTGCTTTATGTATTATTGATTTTTATATTCCTTGAAATTCTTGGTATTGGTACAGCATCAATCATTACCTTGGTTGGTTCTGTTGGTTTGACTGTTGGTCTTGCATTACAGGGCTCACTTTCAAACTTTGCAGGTGGCGTACTTATTCTTATCTTAAGACCTTTCAAGGTTGGTGATTTCATCAGCGCAAATGGTATTGATGGTACAGTAACCGCAATTGATATTTTCTATACAAAATTGCGTACACCTGATTTAAAGAATGTTGATATTCCTAACGGTACCTTGATGAACTCTGTTGTAACAAATGTTTCAGCTTATAATGTTCGTCGTCATGATATTACAGCAAGCGTATCTTACAGCACAGACATTGATCTTGCTAAGAAGGTATTAGCTGATATGGTTAGAAATTCAGGCTTTGCAGTAGAAGCAGATGATACTCCTATCATGGTATTCGTTTCTGAATATGGCGCAAGCTCAATTGATTTCAATGTTCGTTTCTGGGTTAAGGCAGAACAGTATTGGGATGCTAAGTTCTATGTAATGGAAAATATTAAGAAGAGCTTTGATGCAGCAGGTATTGAAATTCCTTTCAATCAGTTGGATGTACATTTGGACAAATAAATTAATTGTTAAATTTAGTGGCCCGGTAAATATGCCGGGTCATATTTTTTTGCCTTTCGGAAACGATTCCGATTGACTGATAAACTATTTTGAGTTAATATAATTACTACAAAGTGATAGTGTTATTTTATTAATGAAATTTGAAAGTTAAGGAATGAAAAAGGGTAGTGTAAAGTGCACTATGAAAAATGAGTAAAAAGTTTAAAGGGGGAAGGTATGAAAAAATTATTAAAAGGCTTTTTGTGTGTGATGTTGGCCTTATCTTTAAGCCTGGGATTTTCAGGAATGACAAAGGCCGCAGGTGAGCTTGTCATCAAGCTTCATTACCACAGAAATGATGGAAATTATGACAAGTGGGATGCCTGGCTTTGGGAATATGGCAAGGACGGAAAGGCCTATGCATTTGCCGATGAGCTTGGTGAAAAGGTAGCGACTATGACAGTTACACCCGGAACCACACAGGTTGGCTTTATTATCAGAACCGATGGCTGGGGCAGCAAGGACATAAGCGAAGACCAGTATATTGATTTGTCAGAAATGATTTCAGGAACAATTCATGTTTATGTTGAATCAGGTGTAAAGGGATACACCGCAGAATACGGAGAGGATGCTTTGTTAGGACTTAAATTATCAAATGCAAAATATCTTGATGAACATAAAATTGCAGTAGAGCTGACTGCAAAGCTTGATGGCGATGTAAAAAATGCTTTTAAGGTTTTCCAGGGAAGCAATGAGCTTTCTTTAGAGGATGTATTTGCAAGCGGTGCCAAGGGCTACAATATTGTGATTAAGGAAGAACTTGACCGTTATAAAAGCTATTTTGTTGAATTTGATGGTGTTCGTTATCCTGTTGCAATTCCGACTTTATATTCTACAAAAGAATTTGAAGATAAGTTTACCTTTAATGGATGGCTTGGCGCAGAATGGGGTAAGGATGAGACCTGCTTCAGAGTATGGGCTCCTACAGCAGAAAACGCATATGTTAATTTATACAAGACAGGTAATGAAGAAAACAACGATTTAATCAAGACCTATGAGATGCAGCGAATTGAAAACGGTGCATGGGAATGCAAGATTAATGGTGATTTAAACGGTGTTTATTATACCTATTCAGTTGTTATTGGTGATAAGAAAAATGAGGCAGTTGACCCTTATGCAAAGACAACAGGTGTAAATGGCAAGAGAGGTATGGTCATTGACATGAAATCCACTAATCCTTCAGGATGGGATAATGACAAGGATCCAAACTACGACCTTAACATGACAGACTGCATCATTTACGAGCTTCATGTAAGAGACCTTTCTACCCATGAAAGTTCAAATATTAAAAATGTTGGAAAATATCTTGGTTTAACAGAAACAAATACTAAAACTTCAGGTGGAATTTCAACAGGACTTGATCATATTAAAGAACTTGGAGTAACACATCTTCATATTCTTCCTTTCTATGATTTTGGTTCAATTGATGAAACAAAGCTTAGTGAAAATAACTTTAACTGGGGATATGACCCTGTAAACTTTAATGTACCTGAGGGCTCATATTCAACTGATCCTTATAACGGTGAAGTAAGAGTGAAAGAAGTTAAGGAAATGGTTAAGGCACTTCATGACAATGGCATAAGCGTTGTTATGGACGTGGTTTATAATCATGTATATTCAGGTGCGGATTTCTGTTTTAATAAATTAGTACCGGGATATTTCTCAAGAATAAGTGACAATGGCACATATTCAAATGGCTCAGGTTGTGGTAATGATACAGCTTCAGAACGTTCAATGGTTCATAAATATATTGTTGATTCAGTAAATTACTGGGCTGACAATTATCATATTGACGGCTTCAGATTTGACTTAGTTGGACTTATTGATATTGATACAATAAATGAGGTTGTAAAGACTGTCCATGAAAAACATCCCAATGTTAAGTTCTATGGCGAAGGCTGGACAATGAGCACGAACATGACTAAGGACGGATATCTTTTAACCACACAGAAAAATGCAGACTTAGTTCCTGATTTTGCATTTTTCTCAGATAATATCAGAGATGGTTTGAAGGGCAGCGTTTTCTCAGAAACTGATAAGGGATATGTTTCAGGAAAGAATGGACAGGATTCACTTATTGAAAAGTGCTATATGGGATTTTCAGGAGGATGGAGTAAAGAACCTTCACAGCAGATTGTTTATGCTTCCTGCCATGATAACAACACTCTTTATGACAGAATCAAGCTGTCTACCAATGGTGACATTGATAAGAACAGAATTAAGATGAATAATTTGGCTGCAGCAATTTATCTTACCTCACAGGGAACACCTTTTATGCAGGCCGGAGAAGAATTTTTAAGATCAAAGGTTTTGCCTGCAGGTGGGTTTGATAATAACTCATATGCCTCACCTGACTCAGTAAACAGACTTAAGTGGTCTAATTTAGAGGAAAGTAAGTATATGCAGACCTTTGAGTACTATAAGGGACTTATCGAATTCAGAAAAGCTCATCCGGCTTTAAGACTTGTTTCATCAGAAGAAATTAAGAACAGTATCACAAGAATTAAGCAGGAAGATGATAATGTTATAGTGATGCTCAACCAATCAAAGACTGCAGGAGAAGCAAGCGAAGGCATTATTTCAATATTTAATCCTACTAAAGAGGCAGTTAAGGTTACACTGCCTGAAGGCGAATGGATTATCTGCGTAAATGATCAGTTTGCAGGTAATGAAGGCCTGGCTAAGGTGACAGGTGAAGTAGAAGTAAATAAAATTTCAGCTTGTATTCTTGTTAAGGGCGGAGTTGAAATGAAGAAGGAAAACCCTGCAAATACAGAAGAAATTAAAGCAGAAAATGCTAATCCTGCTTTAGAAGAAAATACAGAGATGGCAGAAAATAAAGAAAGTAGTGACTTCAGAAGTAAATTAAGCTGGGTATTCTTAGGAATAGGATGTGTACTGCTTGCAGTTGCAGCCTTCTTTATTTTCAAAAAGAGAAAGCATTGAATTTAGAGCATTGAATTTAAATAAAATATCATTAGATTAAGAAAATAAGTATTAAACCGGGAAGAAAAGAACCTGAGATTACAGCATGCCGTTTTGATTAAGCGGCATGTTTTTTATTTAATACTATGTTGTTTAAATTGTATGTCTTTTTATTTAATGCTATGCTGCTTAAGTTACATGTTTAATAAGAGGCGGAACAAAATCAGGAAAAATCGGGAAAATCAGGAAAATTGGGAATAAATGCTTTGCCTCAGGCTATTTTTCTTTGCATAATTATAATTTTTTTGCTATAATTAATTGATTATATGTACTTATTTATATTTGGGGTGTGTAATGAGCAACATTGTGAAAAATGACGGGCAAAGAGACAATGATAAGCTTATAAGAACAGTGGTTTTTGCAATCTTCTGGTGTGCCATTATTGGTATTTTGGTATTTTTTGCATATTCATTGATTGTCGCAGGACATTCAGCTGAGCTTGAAAGAAAATCAATTATGCTTACTGATTGGGAAAGAATTTATCAGGACAAAAGCAGGGAAAAAATAAAAGTTCCTTTTAGTGAAGACAAATTGCCTAAAGGTGAAGCATTAGTAGTTGAGTTAGTATTGCCTGATGATGTCAAGGATAATATGTTCTTTGTTACAAAGTCAATGAGAAGGCTTTTAGTTTATGTTGACGATGAGCTGCGAATGGAATTTGAGCCTGAAGATGAGTGGATTTATGGTGGCCCGACAAGATCAATTGCAATATTTACTCCTTTGAGCACATCAGATGCCGGAAAAACTTTGAGAATGGTCAGAGATGGAAAAGATACCAAAAACGGGACTATTTCTTCCTGCTACATTGTTGATACCTGGGGATACATAAGCATCGCAGAGCATTCAAATTTGGTTTTGCTGATTTTTGAATTTTTGTTATTGCTTATATCGGCGATTACTTTGTCATTTGGATTGTATCTTCGTATTTTCCTGAAGCTGCCTTTATCAGTTATTTATGTTGCTGCTTCTGTTTTTTTAGCGACCATATGGCTTATTACGGATAACGCACTTTTTCCTTTTGTGTTAGGAGTAAGGCATATCGGTGCAACGATTTCATATCTGGTTTTGCTCCAGTTACCTGTTCCGTTTATTTTGTTTGCAGAGCAGTTATTGCGAGGACATTTTAAAAAGCTGTTTAGATGGTTATTGATTTTTGCAACCTGCTTCCTGCTTGTATTTGTATCAATGTATGCTTTTGGCGGTATAAATTTGTATGATTACATTGTACCTATTAACATATGCTTTATGATTATGATACTGACAACAGCGATACTTTTGATAATAGGCCGGTATAAATATGGTATTACTGAAAAATATATAAGCAATGGTATTATGGCATTACTTATTTGCGGTGTGCTTGATGTAATTAACATTTTGTTCCTTTCTAGTATTACTGATGGTCTTTTCATGTATATAGGATTGCTTTTATTGATTGCATTTGCTTTTTGTCAGCAGGTAGCTGATTTGGCAGATGCTGTAAATCAGAAGGAAAAGGCAATACAGGAAAGAGATTCAAGAACAAAATTTCTTGCCAGAGTTTCACATGATTTTAAGACTCCTCTAAGTTCGATTACTTCATTGAGTAGTATGCTTGAGGATGAGAAATACGGAAAGGGAGTAAATACACAGGCTCATACAATTAAGAGATCAGCAAACTATATTCAAAAACTTGTAGATGATTTACTTAATCTTTCAAAGCTTGAAGCAAGTCAGGAGGTTGAAACCAAGAAAGAGGATATTGAAGTTAAGGAATTACTTGGTGATTTGTATGATACTTTGCAAACCTGCTGTAAGGATAATGGCTTGAAGCCTATATTTAAGAAAGCTTGTGGAATGCCAAAGGTTATTGTCGCAGATGGATTAAGAATTAAACAGGTTATTTATAATTTGATTTCCAACGCTGCAAAATACACAAAGACAGGCTATGTTGAGCTTAATATAGAAGGTGTTATCAGGCAGAAGGGCAAAACTAATCTGTTCTTCTATGTAAAGGATTCCGGAATAGGAATTAAAAAGGAAGAACAGGAAAATATTTATAACATGTTCCATCGCATCGATGACAAGCAGAACAGAGATGTTGAGGGTACGGGTATCGGACTTAGCATCGTTAAGCTTTTAGTTGACAAGCTCGATGGTAAAATTGAACTTGAATCGGAATATGGTAAAGGCAGTACTTTTAAGGTTAGAATTCCGGTTGAGGTAAAAGATGCTGATCCTATTGGCGAGGTTGAATTTGACAGCTCTTATGAAAAGGTTGAGCTTAATCCTGACTGGAAGATACTTGTTGTTGAAGATAATTCTTTAAACCAGTATGCCATGGAGCAGATACTCTGTAATGTATTCCGCCATGTTGATTTTGCACAAAATGGCGAAGAGGGTGTTGCGAGAGCACATAAGATGAAGTACGACATCATATTCATGGACCAGATGATGCCTGTGATGGATGGCTTTGAAGCTACAAAGCACATAAGAAATGATGTAAACTGCTCTAACAAAAAAACACCGATTATTGCTTTTACAGGTGCCTTGTCAGATATTGATGAAATTGGTACATACATTAAGCAGGGCTTCACTGATGTTCTTCCAAAACCTATCAATGCAAACCAGGTTATCAGAAGTATTCAGAAGGTTATGTCTAAAAATTAGTTCGAAGATTAATTGGGAGAATAATTGGGAGAATAGTTAGAGAGATTTATTAAGATTAGATCGAAGATTAATTGGGAGAACAGTTCAAAGATTTGTCAGAGAATTAGTTAGAGAATTAGTTAGAGAATTAGTTAAGTAATCATTTGAGAAATCAGTTGATTATATAATTTTATTTTTATGAAAATTTATTATTTTTAGTACATTGAGTACGGAAAGGACTATTTATGAGTTATCCTACACCACATATTAATGCAACACCTGATGATTTCGCCAAGACAGTTTTGATGCCAGGCGATCCTTTGCGTTCAAAGTTTATAGCAGAAACTTTTTTGGAAAATGCCAAGCTTGTAAACAATGTTCGTGGAGTTCAGGGTTATACAGGAACTTACAAAGGTGAAAAGGTGTCAGTTATGGCAAGCGGTATGGGTATGCCTTCAATTGGTATTTACTCTTACGAGCTTTATAATTTCTTTGGTGTTGAAAATATCATGAGAATTGGTTCTGCAGGTGCATTGCAGGAGGATATTCATGTAAGAGATATTGTTTTCGGACAGGGCGCATGTACAAATTCTAATTATGTTGACCAGTTTGGTCTTACAGGAACTTTCTCACCCATATGCGATTATCATCTTTTGGAAACTGCTTTGGAGATTACCAAGCAGAAGGGAATTAATTATCATGTAGGTAATATTCTTTCTTCAGATACCTTTTACAGCGATAATGAGCATGATAATGACGGCTGGAAGAAGATGGGAATCATGGCGATTGAAATGGAGGCAGCAGCTCTTTACATGAACGCTATTCGTGCTAAGAAGCGTGCTTTGGCCTTCTGTACTATTTCAGATCAGATTTTGACAGGTGAAAAGCTTACAGCTGAAGAAAGACAGACTTCTTTTACTGATATGATGGAAGTTGCACTTGAAACAGCAATAAGACTTTGATTTGCAATCTGAGTTGGAAGAAGAAATGAATTTGATTGTTTCAGTGAAGAAAGTAATTATATTGTTTCAGCTAAATAGATAAGGTCTTGATTTTGTTTTGGAGAGCATATGGCATTTTTAGGAATCGCAAGTTTATTTGCTATTATTGATCTGACAATTAAATATTTTATTGATAAAGCTTCAGAGGAGAAATTTCCTAAAAAGCTTTGTAAGGGAAGACTTGAAATAAATCGTATGTATAACGAAGGTCTTGCTTATGGTTTTTTAAAAGACAAACCGAAAGCTGTTAAGGCTATTGTTAATCTAAGCTTCTTTCTTACAATGCTTTTATGTATAGTGAGCTTTTTCTCAAAAAACAGCCAGGTTGAGAAATTCGGACATGCTATGTTGCTTGGAGGCGCTTTTGGTAATTTCCACGATAAAATTTCTAAAGGAAAGACAACCGATTATATTAAGTTGCCAAAGTTAAAAAGCAAACGACTTAGAAAAACAATATTTAATCTTGCAGATTTGTTTCTTGTTTTAGGGGCTTTAATAGCAGTGGCAGGCACTTTATTTAAGCATAAATAAGGAACTAAAGGGTAGAATATGAAGCGAGAAATGAAATTTAAAATGGAGAGACCGGACCTGGTAGCACCTGGTGATGTAGTAGAAATTAGAGAGGGTACACTGCCTAACTCTGTTTATTACTATGTTATAGAACCGGCAGTTGCCATGTCAGGTAATTTTCCGTCGCAGGAAAGATATAAAAGAGCAAATATTCATGATAAAATTACGGGAACTGTTCTTGATATAGAGGAAAATCCGAGAGGTTTCTATGTAGTTGTTGAATTAGAAGAAGCGTAGGGGGAAGAATAATGAGACTTTTGATTAAAGGTGGCTATTTACTCGATCCCAAAAAAGACAAGGAAGGCTTTTTTGATGTTTTTGTCGTAGACAAAAGAATTTATCTGGTGAGTGAGAACATTGATCCTAATGAAGTTAAGGCTGAAAAGGTTATTAATGCAGAAGGCTTGTATGTAATGCCGGGCTTTATTGATTTACATGTTCACTTCAGAGTTCCCGGTGAGGAATATAAGGAAGATTTGGTAACAGGCTCAAAATCTGCAGCCAGGGGAGGCTATACAACTGTATGTACCATGCCTAATACCAATCCTGCGCTTGATACTGCAAAAAAAGTTTCTTCATATATTGAACAGATTAAGAAGGAGGCAGTTATAAATGTGCTTCCTGTAGGCGCAATCACCATTGGAAGAAAGGGTGATGAGCTTGTAAACATGGATGAAATGATGGAGGCCGGTGCGGTCGCATTTTCCGAAGACGGCTGCAGTGTGAAAAATTCCAAGATTTATCTTGAGGCACTTCAAATAGCAAGTGCATTGAATGTTCCGATTTTTGCACATTGCGAGGACTTGGATTTAGTAAATGGCGGCTGTGTTCATGATGGAGAGGCTGCAAAGAAGTTCGGATTGAAGGGAATTATAAGAGAAGCAGAAGATGTTATTACTGCAAGAGATATTCTTTTGGCAAAAAGGACTAAGGCAAGACTTCATCTTTGCCATGTTTCGACCAAAGGCAGCGTAAAGCTTTTAGAGGATGCAAAAAAGGAAGGCTACAGTATTTCAGGAGAAACAGGACCTCATTATTATTCTCTGACCGATGCTGATATAACTGAAAATCATGGAAGATTTAAGATGAATCCTCCGTTGAGAACCAATACTGATAAAGAAGCAATTATAAGAGCTTTAAGTGATAATGTGCTTGAGGCAATTGCAACAGATCATGCGCCTCATTCAGCAGAAGAGAAGAATACCACAATTGATAAAGCTAAGTTCGGTATAGTAGGACTTGAAACTGCATTTTCCGTTTCTTTTACTGAACTTGTAAATAAAGGTCGTATTTCACCGCTTGAGCTTGTAAGGCGTTTGACAAGCGGACCAGCTCAAATTCTTGGTATGGACAATGAAATCGGTACACTTTCACCGGGAACAGTTGCTGATATTACTTTGGCAAATCCGGATGTGGTATATGAAATCAATCCTGAAGAGTTTGAAAGCAAATGTAAGATTTCTCCGTTTGCGGGCAAGCAGGTCACAGGTAAGGTAGTAACAACAATTGTCGGAGGCAATGTTGTTTTCAAAGATTCTTCTGTAAAAATTACCGATTTGCAGGCTTGATGTTTTTAAATGATAGAAAATGTGGAACTTGAGCTGATATTTTGCGCATATGCATTATTAACAGTTGATAAATTCGACATTTTGTTATAAAGTATTTGAAAGATTTATTAGGAGATACACGCCAATGATAAGTAAATTGATTGAACAGATTAAGGCTAAGGATTCATGTGTTTGTGTAGGACTCGATCCTCAAATTGAGTTTATTCCGGAAACATTGCTAAAGGAATCAGCAGAAAAGTGGGGCCCTTCACTTGAAACTGTTGCGGAAGCATTTTTCAAGTTTAACTGCGCAATTATCGATGCAGTATCCGACTTGGTTCCTGCAGTTAAGCCGCAGATTGCCATGTATGAGCAGTATGGAATTCCCGGACTAATTGCATTTAATAAAACAGTGGAATATGCTAAATCACAGGGACTTATCGTTGTAGGCGATGTTAAGAGAGGCGACATTGGTTCAACTTCAAAGGCATATGCGAAAGCACACTTAGGTGAGATTGAAATCATGGGAAGAAGAA
This sequence comes from Lachnospiraceae bacterium, assembly GCA_024403335.1. Taxonomy (GTDB): domain Bacteria; phylum Bacillota; class Clostridia; order Lachnospirales; family Lachnospiraceae; genus JAKSSA01. Next base: position 57,234 of record JAKSSA010000003.1, on the reverse strand, counting down.
TTGCACCTTTTGATGAGGACTTTGCTACAGTTAATCCTTACCTTGGTACTGACGGAATCAAGCCTTTCCTGGATGTATGTAATGAAAACAATAAAGGTATATTCGTTTTGGTAAAGACTTCTAATCCAAGCTCAGGTGAGTTCCAGGATAAGCTGATAGACGGCAGACCTTTGTATGAAATTGTTGCTGATAAGGTAAATGAATGGGGAAGCCAGTCTATGGATGGTGAGTACTCAAATGTTGGTGCAGTTGTTGGTGCAACCTATCCTGAAATGGGAGTTAAGCTTCGTAAGCAGATGCCTAAGACCTTTATTCTGGTTCCCGGCTATGGAGCACAGGGTGGCAAGGGAAGCGACCTAAAGGGATTTTTTTTTTTTTTTTGACTAGGCGCTTTGGTTAATTCATCCCTTGGTATTATTGCAGCTTACAAACAGGAAAAATACGCAAAGGAATGCGGTGACAATTTTGCTTTGGCAGCTAAACTTGCAGTTATTGACATGAATGAAGATATTAATTCAAACAAGTAGTTTAGGTATTGCAAGCAGCAAAATTTGAAAAGCTGTGATAATAAGCAAGAGAAAAAACAATAAAACTGTTAAGAGAAATTAAGACAGTAAAATAAGAAATAAAACAGTAAAGTAAGAAAAAATAAATAATAAATGAAACATAATAGCTGAAATATAATGGCTAAAATGTAATAACAAAAACATAAAAAGCAGATTTGCGAAAGAAGAGGACAGTATGGAATATTCACCTAAAAATATAGAATCGAAATGGCAAAAGATTTGGGATGATGAGAAGGCTTTTAAGGCAGGAACTGATTATACAAAGCCTAAGTACTACGCATTGGTAGAATTCCCTTATCCTTCAGGACAGGGCCTTCATGTAGGACATCCAAGACCTTATACAGCACTGGATATTGTAGCAAGAAAGAGAAGAATGCAGGGCTACAATGTACTTTATCCCATGGGTTGGGACGCTTTTGGTCTTCCTACAGAAAACTATGCAATCAAGAATCATATTCATCCCAAGCTTGTAACAGAGAAGAATGTTGCACATTTTAAGAACCAGCTTCATGCAATCGGTTATTCTTTTGACTGGGACAGAGAAATTAACACAACTGACCCGAGATATTATCATTGGACACAGTGGATTTTCCTTAAACTTTTCAAGGCCGGATTAGCTTACAAGTCATCAATGCCTATCAATTTCTGCCCTTCATGTAAGGTAGGTTTGGCAAATGAAGAAGTAGTAGGCGGAAAATGCGAGCGCTGCGGTGCAGAAGTTGTTCGTAAGGTTAAGAGTCAGTGGATGCTTAAGATTACCGAATATGCGCAGAAGCTCATTGATGGTTTGGAAGATGTTGATTATGTTGAAAGAGTAAAGGTATCACAGAAGAACTGGATTGGTCGTTCAGAAGGTGCTGAAGTTGACTTTAAGCTTTCAGGCAAGGAAGAGTCTTTAAGAGTATATACAACCCGTCCTGACACACTTTTTGGTGCTACTTACATGGTAATTTCTCCTGAGCATCCTATTATTGAAAAGTATGCAGCAGAGATTACCAATCTTGATGACATTAAGAAATATCAGGAAGAGGCTTCAAAGAAGTCAGAATTTGAGCGTACTGAGCTTGTTAAGGATAAAACAGGTGTTATTCTTGGTGGAATCAATGCAATTAACCCTGTAAATGGTAAGGAAATTCCTATCTGGATTTCTGATTATGTATTAATGACTTATGGTACCGGTGCTATCATGGCAGTTCCGGCACATGATGATCGTGACTGGGATTTTGCAAAGAAATTTGATTTGCCTATTATCGAAGTAGTTGGTGGCAGCACAGTTCCTGTTACAGAAGCTGCATTTACCGATGTTCAGACAGGTGTTCTTTGCAATTCTGAATTCCTTAACGGACTTGAAGTTAAGGAAGCTAAGAAGAAGATTATTGACTGGCTTGAAGAAAAGGGAATTGGAACAAGAAAAGTTAATTACAAGCTTCGTGACTGGGTATTCTCAAGACAGAGATATTGGGGCGAACCTATTCCCATTATTCACTGCCCTAAGTGCGGATATGTTCCTTTAAAGGAAGAAGAACTTCCGTTGCTCTTACCTGAAGTTGACAGCTATGAGCCTACTGATAATGGCGAATCACCTATTGCAGCAATGAGAAATTGGGTAGAGGTAGCATGTCCTTGCTGTGGTGGAAAGGCTGAAAGAGAAACCGATACAATGCCTCAGTGGGCAGGTTCTTCATGGTATTTCCTCCGTTATATCGATCCTTTAAATGATTCAGCTTTTGCTTCAAAGGAAGCTATTGATTATTGGATGCCTGTTGACTGGTACAATGGTGGTATGGAGCATACAACACTTCATCTCCTTTATTCACGTTTCTGGCATAAGTTCCTTTATGACCAGGGCTATGTAAGCTCAAAGGAACCTTACATGAAGAGAACTTCTCATGGTATGATTCTTGGCGAGGGCGGAATTAAGATGTCTAAGTCAAGAGGTAATGTTATCAATCCTGATGATATTATTGCAGAATATGGCGCTGATACTTTAAGAACCTATGAAATGTTCATTGGTGCTTTCGAAGAGAGCGCAAGCTGGTCAGAGAATGGTGTTAAGGGCTGCAGAAGATTCCTTGACAGAGTATTCAAGTTAAATGATATTGTTGTTGAAGGTGATGCATATTCAAAGGAACTTGAAATTAAGATGCATCAGACAATCAAGAAAGTATCAGAAGACTTTGAAAATCTTAAGTTTAATACTGCAATTGCAGCCATGATGGCTTTAGTAAACGATTTCTACAAAATCGGAAAGATTACAAAGGGCGAATTAAAGACCTTCCTTGTATTGCTTAATCCGGTAGCACCTCATATTACTGAGGAAATGTGGGAAATGAACGGCTTTGATGGCAGACTTTACAAGACAAGCTGGCCTGCTTATGAAGAAGCAAAGACTGTAGAAGACAGCGTTGAAATCGCAGTTCAGGTTAATGGTAAGACAAGAACCACAATTATTATTTCAAGAACTGCTTCAAAGGACGAAGCTATTGCTGCTGCAAAGGAGGCTATTGCTGACAGACTTGCAGGACAGACAATTATCAAGGAAATTTGTGTTCCCGGAAAGATTGTTAATATCGTTGCCAAATAAACTATTTTGTTATTGAATTTAAACTGAGTGGCAACGATTGTGTATCGTTGCCAAATAAAAAAAGAAGTTTCTTAATTAAGGTTGAGTGGCAACGATTATGTATCGTTACCGAATAGAAATTGAAGTTTCTTAATTAAGGCTGAGTGGCAATGGTCTTGCATCGTTGCCAAATAAAAATTGTGTTTTTTATTAAGATAGGGTGGCAACGAGATAAGAACTTTTATGAGGTTTATATGAAAGTTGAACTTTTTAGTATTGGGCCGTTCCATGTTTATGGTTATGGTCTTATGATTGCAATCGGTATTCTTTGCGCATATTATTATCTTGATTATATGTGCAAAAAACACGATTTAGATCCGAACATTGGCTTTTGGCTTTTAATCGTGTGCCTGATTGGCGGCTATACCGGTTCCAGAATATTGTATTTCATAACCGTATTTGATGAAGTACTTGAAAATCCGAAAATACTTATTGATTTCAAAAACGGTTATGTAGTATATGGCGGGTTGATTGGCGGCTTGATTTCTGCTTTTGTCTACCTGAAAATAAAAAAGCAAAACATTTACAAGATGTTTGATGTTGGTTTTGCAGCAGTAGCACTGGCGCAGGGCTTTGGTCGTATCGGCTGTTTCCTTGCAGGTTGCTGCTATGGTAAAGAGACCGATGCATGGTTTGGTGTTGTGTTCCCTGTTGGAAGCATGGCAAGGCATGGTGTACCGTTAGTTCCTACACAGCTGTTTTCATCAGCTTTTGACTTCTTTAATTTTGGGGTTTGTACCTTTATTTTCTTAAAGGAAGCAAAGAAGGATAAGAATTATGGCTTTGGTTTTACCTCATATCTTATTCTTTATGCAATAGGAAGATTTGTTATTGAATTTTTCAGAAACGACTACAGAGGCAGCGTTGGAAATCTGTCAACTTCGCAGTTTATTTGTATTTTCTTCCTGCTTCTTGGTGGAACCTTCCTTACTTTATTTACTCTTAGAGCAAAGAAGGAAAGCTTGGCAAATCTTAAGAAATAAAGAAAAAATCTAAAAATGATGCTATGACAGATTTGAAATGAAAGCCTGGTAAATCTTAAAAAATAGTTATTGATTTTTTAGAAAATATTTCTTATACTTTTGGTGTTACGAAAACGATTTCGTAACACCGTTTTTTTGTGCGAATGGCGAATACAACTAAGTAATTATGAAATTTAAACTTGGGTTGTTGGGCAAATGGTCAATCAAGCAGGAATAGCTGCCTGATTGTAACTATTATAAGAAACGCACATAGTTACTTCATTTAGGACAGACAGTACCAAATGAAGATATTAATGGAGGGGCTTATGAAATTTGGTTACTTTGATGATCAGAACAGAGAGTATGTTATTACTTCTCCGGCAACACCTTTGCCTTGGATTAACTACCTCGGATGCCAGGACTTTTTCTCACTGGTTTCAAACACAATGGGTGGTTACAGCTTCTATAAGGACGCTAAACTCCTTAGAATTACAAGATATCGTTACAATAATGTTCCTCTTGATTCAAATGGACATTATTACTATATCAAGGAGGGTGACACTGTTTGGAATCCCGGCTGGCAGCCTACACAGACTCCACTTGATGAATATGAGTGCCGTCATGGTATGGGTTACTCAATTTTTACAGGTAAGAAGAATGGCTTGAAGGCTAAGGTTACAGACTTTGTTCCTTTGAATACAACCTGTGAAGTTAATAAGGTTGAACTTACAAACGAAAGTAATGAAACAAAGACATTTACACTTTTCTCATATGTAGAATTCTGTTTATGGAATGCAATGGATGATATGACTAACTTCCAGAGAAACTTCTCAACAGGTGAAGTTGAAATCGTTGGTTCAACCATTTTCCACAAGACTGAATACAGAGAGAGAAGAGATCATTATGCAGTATATTCAGTAAATGAGAAGATTGATGGTTTTGACACCAACAGAGATTCTTTCATTGGCGTTTACAACAGCAATTCAAATCCTCAGGTAGTACTTGAAGGAAAGTCAAGAAATTCTGTTGCAAGTGGTTGGGCACCGGTTGGTTCTCACAGCCTTAATATCACACTTAAGGCAGGAGAAAGCAAGTCATTGGTATTTGTTCTTGGCTATTGCGAGAATCCTCGTGATCAGAAGTGGGAATCACAGGGTATTGTAAACAAGAAGCCTGCAAATGAGCTTTTGGCTAAATTCCAGACTGCAAAGCAGGCAGATGATTCACTTGCTGAACTTAAGGCATATTGGACAAAGCTTCTTTCTACTTACATTTTGCAGTCAAATGATGACAAGCTTAACAGAATGGTTAATATCTGGAACCAGTATCAGTGCATGATTACCTTTAACATGTCACGTTCTGCTTCTTACTATGAATCAGGTATTGGTCGTGGTATGGGCTTCCGCGATTCATGCCAGGATTTGCTTGGTTTCGTTCATTTAATTCCTGACAGAGCAAAGGAAAGAATTCTTGATATTGCAGCAACACAGTTAAGAGATGGTTCTGCTTTCCATCAGTATCAGCCTCTTACCAAGAAGGGTAATGCAGACATTGGCGGCGGTTTCAATGATGATCCGTTATGGCTTATTGCGTGTACGGCAGCTTACATTCGCGAAACAGGCGATTTGGCAATTCTTGATGAAATCGTTCCTTTCGAAAACGATGACAGTCTTGCAAAGCCGTTGCTTGAGCACCTTGACAGATCTTATAATTATACACTTAACAATCTTGGACCTCACAAGCTTCCTCTTATCGGACGCGCTGACTGGAATGACTGTCTTAACCTTAACTGTTTCTCAGAAGAACCCGGCGAATCCTTCCAGACCTTCGGACCTTCAGAGGGACCTGTTGCAGAAAGTGTATTCATCGCTGGTATGTTTGTTAAGTATGCAAAGGAATATGCTTCATTGCTTAACATTATGGGAAATAACAAGAAAGCAGATGAAGTTTTAGGAAAAGCTGACGAAATGTATGCAGCAATTCTTAAAGACGGCTGGGATGGCGAATGGTTCTTGAGAGCATATGATGCTTTTGGCGCAAAGGTTGGTTCTGTTGAATGTGAAGACGGACAGATCTTTATCGAACCTCAGGGCTTCTGTGTTCTTGCAGGTGTTGGTATTGCTGAAGGTTTGGCAGAAAAGGCACTTAATTCAGTAAAGGAAAGAATGGATACAAAGTATGGTATCGTTCTTGTACAGCCTGCTTACAAGGATTATCATCTCAATCTTGGTGAAGTTTCTTCATATCCACCCGGATATAAAGAAAATGCAGGTATCTTCTGCCACAACAATCCTTGGGTTTCAATTGCAGAAACCTGTATCGGCAGGGGTAACAGAGCATACGAAATTTACAGAAAGACCTGTCCTGCATATCTTGAAGAGATTTCAGAAATCCACAGAACAGAACCTTATGTATATCCTCAGATGGTTGCCGGTTGCGATGCAGTTAATCATGGCGAAGCAAAGAACAGCTGGCTTACAGGTACTGCTGCATGGACATTTGTAAATGTTTCACAGTATATTCTTGGTATCAGAGCAGATTACGATGGACTTATCGTTGATCCTTGTGTTCCTTCAACCATGACTGATTTCACAATCACAAGAGTATTCCAGGGTGCTACCTTTAATATCCATTTTTCAAATCCTAACGGCAGTGAGAAGGGCGTTAAGAAGATGACTGTAAATGGCAAGGTACAGGATATCAACAAGGTATATCTTGAGAAGGGTGTTACAGTTTACAATGTTGAATGTGAAATGTAATATTATATGAACTAAGGAAATGTAACATTATATAAATTAAATATTTATTGGGGCGTGCAAACGCCCCATTTTTTAACTATTTTTCTCGTAACTGTATTTTTCAGATCACCGATATTTTGCGAAGAATGATATATACCATTTTTAAAACTATGTTTCTTCTAACTGTATTTTGCACTTTCATAATATTTTATAAAAATCTGCTTTATTAAGAGACATGACATTTTATGAAAAGCTGCTTTACTAAGAAACAGAGTCTTTAGTATTAGGAAAAGGGAAAAAGAAAGAATAAATTGATGAAGATATAGTGGCAAATAAAAATTTGATTTTTAGACTGAAAAAGAGTATAATTCTTACTTATTATATGTATGATTGTATGTATGACTATATGTATGATCGTAAGTCGGGCATATGTACAGGGAGGAAAAATGGGTTTATTTGAAGGGAGAAAAAGAAGGTGGGGAGATCGAAAGGACGGTTTTTTGGTAAGAAACTTAGATCCAATGACAAGACTGGAGCCATATCTGATGCCACAGAAGGTGGATTCATGGGTACTGTTTGAGGATGTAATAGATATCACAAAAGCGCAGGAATTTGTCCGCAATCTTGCTAAGGACCAATATCCCAAGATGTCGCTTTATCATGTTATGTTTGCTGCAATGGTACGTGCGATTTCGCAGGTTCCGCAACTTAATCGTTTCGTGGTTAATTCTAAAATTTTTGCAAGAAATGAAATTAAGTTTGCCATGGTGGTTAAGAAGGGCGTTACTTTTGATGGCGAGCGCAGTGTGATTTTGCCGAAATTCCAGCCGGAAGATACTTTGATTGATGTTTATAACAAGATACAGGCTGAGATTGGTGAAATAGATACCACAGTTCATTCTGTTGAGGAAGATGAAAATAAGACTGCATTTGACGGATTACAGTACTTTTTAAGCATGATTCCGCACTGGTTCCTTAAATTTGTATGCGGAATGCTTAGATGGCTTGATAAACATGGCATGCTTCCTGCGGCATTGACTAATCTTTCACCGTTCCACACAAGCTGTTTCATAACGAACATGGGCTCATTTGGCATGGAGGCAGTACATCATCATGTTTATGAGTTTGGTACACTTTCCATTTTCGGCGCATTAGGCAAGAAAAAACTTGAGTATTATGTAGATGAAGAGGGAAACAGAAAGCAAAAGGCTACAATTAATGCCAAGTTTGTTGTTGATGAGCGTGTGACAGGTGGCTTTGAGTATGGCATGGGCTTTAAGGTTTTAAGAGATGCATTGAGAAACCCTGAATCACTTATGACAGTTCCTGAAAAGGTTGTTGAGGATGTTATTGACAGGCCTAAAAGAAAGAAGAAAAAGTAAAAGAATAAAAAGCAGAAGAGAGAATAAAAAACTTAACGGCTAATTAATTTAATTGCTATTTATTTCAGTGCAATTCGCAAAAAGCGGATTACGGAAAAGAGGGAATATGAAAAAGATTACAAAGAAGTTGCTTATGCTTCTGTTGGTAGTATTTTCACTCAGTGTGTTATATGGCTGTGGTGAAGATGCAAAGCAGGATACTCCTGATAATACCCCAACAGATACAGTAGCAAGTACATCAACACCTGCACCTACGGCTACATCTACTCCGTTACCTGTAGTAAATGCAGGTAATGATTTTGCAGGTTCTGACCAACCTAAATGTAAGGGCAGTAACGAACATGTTTTCAAGGCAGACGGAGATTATTTTGGTCTTGTTCTTTGTGAAAACGGATGTAAGAAGTATGGACGTCCGACAAGTGAACAAAATGATCTTGCTACTTTCAACATCGATTTAACAAAGGTTGAAAGAACTGTTTTACTTTCAGATGAGGAAGCAAAGGAACTTAACAGTCTCAAGACAAGCCTTGATGCATTTATTAAGGAAATGGATGCAGACATGGTATTGCTCAATGATTATTCAGGCTTTGCAAGATCATCAACCATTGTTGTTAAGGGTATGTATAAGTGGAATATCCTTTTTGACAGAAATGGTTTGGATTTCCTTAAGGAATTTTTGGATGTTTTAACAAAAAAGAGCAACAATACAGTTGATTTCTATGCAGAATTAAGTGATGTTTTCAAGAACGGACGTTATATTGTTCGCGATACAGAAGGCGCATTTGCAGGTTATGATGAAACTTATGGCGCATATATCTGCTTTGATTCTGAAATGGTAACAGGTAGCGATATTGTTGAAACTTTGGTTGAATATGTTGTTTTAAAGAACACAAAGGGCAACAAGGAAATTGCCTGTGCAGCAAGTGATCTTGCAATGGCAATGCTTATTGACCATCTCAATGCAGAAAGATATCTTGCAAACGGAACAGTTGATACAGACAACAAGCTTCCTGAAGAAGCAGCAATGTATGCAGAATACGCATATGCCGATAAGCTTGCTAATGATCTTAAGAATTCTTCAAAATCAGCACTTGCCGCTTTCGAATATGCTGCAAATGTAGGTAATAAGAGCTTAGACAAGCTTTTTGCAGAATTTGTTAAGGTAAGTGATAATACTTCTTTGGATGAAGTTTCAAAGAAGGCAGGTTTTGCAGCAACAGCGAAAGATAAGGCAAAGAATGCACTTGATTTTATATCTAATGCAACCTTTAAGCATAACTGTGAAGTATTTGGACATGAATTCGACTTTGTTGAAGGCGATTATATCAGCTTTGCTGACTGTAAGTGGGGCTGTGGAACTATTAAGAGACAGCCAAGCTTGAATTTGTTTGATCAGTATGTATATGATGAAGATTTCCAGTCAGATGCAAAGGAAATTTTGGAAAAGAGCAGAGACAGAATGCTTGAAATCCTTGAAAATGCACCGGCATATGACGAAGCACAGCATGCATATTCTGTTGATTCAGAGCTTGTAAAGGAAGCAACAGAACTTAAAGACCTTTATGATACTTTCAAGGTTGAAATTCATAATTACAGAACAAGAGGTACTTTTGCATATTTAAGATATTCAATTGAACTTGATGAAAGTGCAAATACTGCTTATACAGATTATATTAAGGATCAGAAGGCGCTTTACTTTGATTTCTGCAAGATTTTAGGAAGCATTCATGAAAGCTGCTACAGAGATTTCTTCTACAGAGAAGAATTTGGCTGGACAGAAAGAAAGATTGAAGAAGCTTTAAACGATGCTGAAATAGCAAAGAATGATGAATATCAGGAACTTACTAACAGAATGACTGAAATTACTACAAAGGTAAAGAGTATGTCAGGAAGTGAGTCAACCATTGAGCCTATGTATGAAGAATACTTAGGACTTGCAAAGAAGGTTGCAGATATTCTTGAGTGGGACGATTATATGGATTTGGCTTATGTAAGCTCATATGGTCGTGGTTATACACCTGATGATGTTAAGAAGTTCTCTGATTATGTAAAGAAATATATTGTTCCTTTGACAGAAAAGATAGATACTTTACAGGGTACATGGTCTTCAAAGGCAGGTTCAAGAGAAATTAATGCAGCATTTTCTGCCGGACAGGATTCAAAGCTTTGTATGGAATATGTTATCGATTTCTTCAAGACTATGAAATCTGATGACTTTAAGAAACCGATTGATTTCTACAAGGAAGCAAATGATATGTTCATGCGCGGTCTTGTATTCAATGGTAAGATGTCAGCTGCATATTCAAACGGTATTGAAGGAAGTGACGGTTTGATTTACTTCAAGACTGATGAGTACAGAAGTGCATCTACATTTGTTCATGAATTCGGTCATCACTATGCTAACTTCTATAATGCAGGAATTGATGCAGACATGGATTTGCTTGAAACACATTCACAGGGCGATGAAATGTTGTTCCTTGCATATCTTCAGGAACATTTACCTGAAAGCGAGCAGGGTTATGCTAAGTTTTCACTCTACTCAAGTATTTCAGAAATGCTTGAAAGTGTGTTAATTGGCGCAATGGTTAATGAGTTTGAATATTGCATTTATAAGAATGTTGACTTAAATGGTAATTATCATGTTTACAAGAACGGTGAATATGCTAAGTTGTGGGTACAGGTTGCAAAGCTTTATGGCTTTGAAAATATTAACACTGCATATTGGGCATTATCTGCATTTGGACATCCTTGCTATTACATAAGCTATGCAATGTCAGCAGTTCCTTCAATCGCACTTTATTTGCAGGCTGCAGAAGAGGGCTTCGAGAAGGCACAGCATACTTATTTCGCACTCCAGGCTTATACAGATCCTGAAGACAGCTATTATATCGATTATGCAGATGACCCGATTTACACTGTTTCATATGATGAAATTCTTGAACGCGTAGGTATGCAGTCACCTTTCGATGAAGAAATTTTCATCAGAATGTGCGACTTCTTTGGTGTTACAATTGAAGATACTGTTATTAAGAAATAACAGACATTAATGGTTATCACTTTCTGCTTTGTGCAGAAAATGAAATAAATTATAGGGAAATAGGAGAGAAAAAATGAAAAAGACAATTGCTTTACTTTTAGTTCTTGTAATGGTACTTGCAATGACAGGTTGTGTGTCAGAAATGGCAATTCGCGGCGATTGGGATGCCGGCAGCGGTGTAACCTACACTTTCGATAAGGACGGTAAGGGTACAGTTAAGGCTAAGGTTTTGGTTGACATCAGCGTAGACTTTACCTGGAGTCTTGAAAAGGATATTATCTCTATCACAATGGAGAAGGAAATCCTTGGCATGAAGGCAGGTGGCACAAGTCAGTATAAGGTTTCAATTGACAAGGATGTTATGACCTTCAGCGATACAAAGGCTAACGAAGACGGAAGCTATGATGCTATTATGTCAATGACAAAGATTGCAAAGTAATTAAAAGCGCTTTGGAAAAAATGTTTTATTAAAAAACAACACCGGATTTTGGTATTTTACCTGCTTTACTATGTGGTAAAGGACGTAAGTACCAAAGTCCGGTGTTTTTATTATCGGTGTTTTTATTAACGGTGTTTTTTATTATCGATGTTATTTGTTATCGATGTTTTTATTATTGCTGCTATTTGACTACTACGATTTTATCGTGACCATAAATTTTAAGCAATTCAATGCATTCCTCTGTTATTTCTTCCCCAATTGCAACAATCGGAATGGCAGGAGGGCAGGAAACAACAGGGAGAGCGCATATTCTTCCCAAGGCATCAGAAACCTGGATTTCTTCGTTGTCTGCAAAAACTGCTTCATGAGGCGTAAGAAGCTTTGGAGGCAGCTTGGTAAGAGAAGCTTTATTAGTAAGAGAAGAATTATCTTCAAAAGTGGCTGTCGCTTCTTTTAAAGCTTCAGTAATGGATATTTTGTCGTCTGAGTTTGCAGAGCTGGAATATGACCTTGTAGAGAATTCTTCTGCAAAACTTCTAAGCTTTTCAAAATCTTCTGAACTGTTGTATGGGCTGACCATTAATACAACATAATCCTTGTCAGCAAATTCAGGCTCTATTTTGTAAGCTCTTAAAGCGTTGGCAAAGGTTTCGCCATCCATTTTCATTTTTGAAGTATTGATAACAATTTTTAATGGCTCAGTTTCTTCAGTCTTAATTCCTTTTGTCTCAATTCCTTCAGTCTCAGTTTCTTCTGTCTTAATTCCCTTCGCATTTAGAAAGGCTTTGATTTCTTCAACATTATGAACACATTTTTTAAGAAGAGGACCAAAATCTTCTGCTAAAATTTTATTGCAGCAATCAAGAGATTCAAGCAAAAGATAAGAAGGAGAGGTAGAACCGAAAAGTGACATTGCATATTTTACATGCTCTTCATAGGGGAAAAGAGCCTCTTTACCGACATGAAGATATGCTGTGCCTGTAAGGGCAGGCAGGGTTTTATGAGCAGAGTCACAGCAAAGGTCTGCTCCAAGCTCCATAGGGTGTTTCCTGTTATCAAGAAATTTAAGATATGCTCCATGTGCATTATCTACCAATAAAGGAATGTTTGCTTCGTGGGAAATTTTTGCCAGGCTTTCTATATCTGCAATTTTTCCAAGATAATTTGGAGAAGTGATGAAAACTGCAAATGGCTTTCTTCCTTGTAAAGCAAGCTCATTAAGTTTGTTCTTTAAACCTTTTTCAGTAATTGTACAGTCACATAAGCTGTTTTCTTCTGCTTCTGAAAAAAGCCATTCTATATCAAAATCAAGTAAGGCAGCAGTAAGCAGAAGAGTTTTGTGTGCATTTCTTCCGGCAAGAATAAAGGGCCTTGAATTTTTTGTTTCATGGTTTTTGTATTCTTCACTTGAATTATCCTTGTTTGATGCTTTAAGTGCCAAGAAAAGCATTGTGCGTATGCAAAGAGAGGACCCTTCTGTTGAATAAAAGGTCCTCCGGGTTCCGAAAAGTAAAGTCGCATTTGCCTCACTTTCAGCTATTATGCCGCTTGCGTGATACAAATCATCTGCACCACATATTTCTGTGATGTCATGTGACATTCCAAGTCTGCCTTTGTGTCCTGGCATATGGAATCGTGCGAAACCGCTTTTACTGTATTCTTTTAAAAAATCAGCAATTGGTGTGTTCATGATTATTTTTCTGCTTTATCATTAGGGAAGCTGCCGTCATTTTTATCATCTGCCATGGCAGCCTGGAGCATGATGGCACATTCGATTCTCTTGCGGAAAACTTTGCAGCCATATTCATAAATTCCGGTAACATCACCTGATGCATGATAAGCATTTGCTGCACAACCGCCGGCACAATAAAGCTGAGCCCAGCAGTCGCGGCATTCAGGTCTTGTATAGGCATTGCAGCTTCTGAATTTATCCTGAATTTCGAGATTTGTAACACCCTTCCAGATATCACCCAAGCTGTACTTTGGATCGCCTACAAACTGGTGGCAGGGGAAAAGTTCACCCCAGGGGGTAACGGCCATATATTCCGTTCCTGAACCACAGCCTGAAACACGCTTGTAGATGCAAGGACCATGCTTTAAATCAAGGATGTAATGATAGAAGGTAAAACCGTTTCCGTTCTTTGCGCGCTTAACCATTTCCTTTGCAAGCTTTTCGTACTGCTCAAAAAGAACAGGAAGATCTGCTTCAGTAAGGGCAGAGGGCTCCTTGGGATCACAAACAACAGGTTCCATTGAAAGCTCAGTAAATCCTAAGTCTGCCATGTGAAGTATGTCATTAAGGAAATCAGTATTGTGGTGAGTGAAGGTACCGCGCATGTAATAGCTCTTATCCCCGCGCTTCTTAACAAATTCCTGGAACTTAGGAACAATTTTATCATAGGAACCATTACCTGCATGATCCACTCTGAACTTGTCATGAACTTCTTTTCTTCCATCAAGTGAGAGCACGACATTGTGCATCTCTTTATTGGCAAACTCCATAACCTCGTCATTAAGGCCAACACCGTTGGTTGTGAGAGTGAAACGGAAATTTTTGTTCTTTTCTTTTTCAATTGAACGCGCATATGCGACAATCTGCTTGCAAACGTCCCAATTCATTAAAGGTTCTCCACCAAAGAAGTCTACCTCTAAGTTCTTTCTTGCAGCACTATGCTCAACTAAGAAATCAATGGCACGCTTTCCTACTTCGAAACTCATTAAGGCTCTTTCACCATGATATTTGCCCTGGCTTGCGAAGCAGTAGCTGCAGTTGAGATTGCAGGTGTGGGCTACATGAAGGCAAAGTGCTTTGATGACTTTGGAATTATTTTTGTAATCAAAAGCAAGACCCTCATATTCATCAGGGGTGAAAAGCTTTTTGTTGTCCTTAAGCTCCTGGATGTCATCGAGGCATATGTTTAAGTCCTCCTCGGTTACATCTTCCCTGTCACCGTATTTTTTGAGCATTTCAGCGATAATTACTGAACGTTCATTGTTTTCAAACATCTCAATACAGTCATAGGCAACTTCATCAACCACATGAACAGAGCCTGAACATGTGTCAAGAACGATATTGTAACCGGAAAGTTTATACTGATGTACCATTTTTATTTACTCCTTTTAGGGGATTTACAATTAGATTTTGTTTAACTTTTATTTAGCTTTTTATTTAGCTTTTTATTTAGCTTTTCCTTAGTTTTTTACTTAGCTTTTATTTGGCTTTTTATTTAACTTTTGCTTAGCTTTTTATTTGGCTTTTGCTTAGTTTTTTATTTAGCTTTTGCTTAACTTTTTATTTAACTTTTGCTTAGTTTTTACTTAGCTTTGGTTTATAGGTTTTATAATAATATGTGTTAATTTATACAAGACAAAAGGCCGTCAAAACGACGGCCCCATAATGACTTTTTAAGAACTTATTTGTTGTTCTTGTTCTCGCAAGGCTGGTTAGCAACACCACAAGATGTCTTACAAGCAGACTGGCAAGATGTCTGGCACTCGCCGCATCCACCGTTCTCAACGCTTTCGTTAAGGTCACGTGTTTCAAGAGTCTTAATTCTTTCCATAATTATTTCTCCTATTCATTTTTGTATTTAGGTAAATGTGTCATTTATCACATATCTATGCGGAATTTTAGTCCAAAAGGGGCAGAATGTCAAGAAAAAGATAGCAGTCCTTTTAATTCTTGCAAAAATGTATTAAATGAGATAAAATAACTAAGTTTTAGGCCGCGTGAAGCGGGTTTTTATGTTGTCAAAATAATAGCATGAAAGTAATAGTTATGGCATGGAAACAATAGCTAATATCACCAAGCAATAGCTATTACATGGGAACATAGTTAATATCACAAAGCAATAGCTATGGCATGGGAACAATAGCTATAGCATAAAGTAATGGCTATGCATGAAAAAGCTGATATCGCAAAAGCAGCAGTTAGTATCGCAAAAGTAGTAATAAAGTAATAATAAAAGGTTTGATTTTATGTGGGTATATCTGGTTTTGTTCTACGGCCTTGCAAAGGGCGCAAGAGAACTTGTAAAAAAGAAAGCAATGCAGAAGAATACGGTGTTGGAAGTATTGTTTTTCTATACCCTTGTATCATTTTTGCTTGTAACTCCGGAGGCATTTTCCCTTGAATATGTGCCCCCTGCAAGAATGCTTTTCATAGCTTTTAAATCCTTTATTATTTTCGTTGCCTGGATGTGCGGGTTTTCTGCATTACACAAGCTTCCGGTGAGCGTATATGGCATTCTTGACTTAACCAGAGTATTGTTTTCAACTCTTCTTGGAGTATTAATACTTAAAGAGGATATGGGAATATATCAGATTTTGGGCTCCTGCTGTGTTATTCTTGGTTTGCTTCTTTTGAAATCAAGAGAGCAGGTTTTAAATATCTTTAAAAAGATTTTTAAGATAAAAGCCAAGAGCTGTAACGAAGAAGCTACTATCGAAAAAGCCCCTATTGACAAAGCCTCTATTGAAGAAGTTTCTATTGAAAAAGCTACTATCGAAAAAACTTCTATTGAAAAAGCTGAAGAAGAGCATAATAATTCTTTGAAGGAAGCATCAGAGAAGGCTGAAAAAGAAAATGAAGATGGCAAAGAAAATAAGGGAAAAGAAAAAATAGCAGCATTTTTCGTGTTGCTGGTTATGATTTCCTGCTTCTTAAATGCTGTTTCAGGAATTACAGACAAGATTTTGATGAAGAATATGGAGAGCGGTACCTTGCAGTTTTGGTATATGCTTTTTCTTACTTTTTACTATGCTTTATATGCAATTATCAAAAGAGAAAAAATTGATTTTAAAGGGCTTGTCAAAAATCCCTGGGTATATGTTTTAAGCATTTTGTTTGTTTTGGCAGACAGGGCATTGTTTATGGGAAATGCATATCCTGAAAGCAAGGTAACAATAATGACCTTACTTAAGCAGGCAAGCTGTGTTGTTGTAATCATTGGCGGAAAGATTTTTTACAAGGAAAAGAATATAGCTTACAAGCTTGTTTGTGCAGGAATTGTAATACTTGGCATTGTTTTGTCAGTGGCACTTTAAATTAAGACAATTAAGTTGCTTTAAAGGCAGATGATATAATTATGATATTAAACATTAAAAACATCTCAAAAAGTTATGGCATAAAGGACATACTTACAAATGTGTCCATGATTGTCAATGAGCATGACAGGGTGGGAATTGTCGGCATAAATGGTGCAGGCAAATCGACTCTGTTTAAGATTATTATGGGAGAAGAAACGGCTGACAGTGGTGAAATTATTGTTGCACATGATGTCACTATTGGTTATCTTGCCCAGAATTCAAAACTTGATACAAATGAAACCATATATAACGAGCTTTTAAATACCAGGAAGGAAATTTTGGAGCTTGAGGCCAAACTTTTGGAAACAGAAGAAGAGCTTAAGAATGCTACTGAAGAAAACAGTGAGGAAGTTTTAAACCGTTATCATGAAATACATGACAAGTTTGAAAGAATGAACGGATATTCCTACAAAAGTTCTGTTACAGGTATTTTAAGAGGACTTGGTTTTGCACCGGAAGAATTTGATAAGAAGACTGATGTTTTATCAGGTGGTCAGAAGACCAGAGTTGCATTGGGAAAAATGCTGCTTTCAAATCCTGATATCATACTGCTTGACGAGCCTACAAACCATCTTGATTTGAATTCCATCACCTGGCTTGAAGGTTATCTGTCAAATTACAGGGGAACAGTTATTGTAATTGCCCATGACCGATATTTTCTTAATAAAATTGTCACAAGAATTCTTGAAATTGACCACACAAAGGGCAGTGTCTACGAAGGAAATTATGAGGCATATGCGGAAAAGAAGGCTCGTCAGAGAGAATCTTTGATGAGGCATTATCTTAATCAGCAAAGGGAAATAAAACATCAGGAAGAAGTCATTACCAAGCTTCGTTCCTTTAACCGCGAGAAATCAATTAAGAGAGCGGAAAGCAGAGAGAAAATGCTTGAGCACATGGAGGTTTTGGAGCGCCCTGATGACGATAATAAGGAAATGTCACTTCGTTTGGAGCCTAATATTGTTTCGGGAAACGATGTCTTAATGGTTGAAAATCTCAAAAAGAGCTTTGGTGAGCAGCTTTTGTTTGATAAGCTTAATTTTAAGATAAACAGAGGCGACAGAGCAGCTATTATCGGAAATAACGGAACCGGAAAGACCACCATTCTTAAGATAATAAATGAAGTTTTAGCACCGGATGGCGGAAGCTTCAGGTTAGGCGCGAAGGTGCATTTGGCTTATTACGATCAGGAACATCATGTGCTTGATGATGAGCTTACCATATTTGATGAAATATCAAACGCATATCCTTTTATGACCAATACGAGAATTCGTACGGTTTTAGCAGCATTTCTTTTTACGGATGATGATGTATTTAAGAAAATTGGTGATTTGTCAGGTGGAGAGAAGGGCAGAGTTTCTTTAGCAAAGCTTATGCTGTCAGATGCAAACTTTATTATTCTTGACGAACCGACAAACCATCTTGATATTGTTTCAAAGGAAGTTTTGGAAAATGCCTTGAAATCCTATACCGGAACCTTGTTGTTTGTATCCCATGACAGATATTTTATTAACAAGGTGGCTACGCGCATATTCGATTTGACACAGCAGACTTTTGTTCCGTATGAAGGCAATTATGATTATTACCTTGATAAAAAAGAACTTATTGAAGACATTTATCTTGGTGATAAGGCAAGTCTTGCAGTTAAGCAAAATACCATTTCAGAAAGCAAGCTTGACAGAAACAGAACCAAGGAATTACAGGCCAAGGTTCGCAGACTGAAAAATGATATTTCTAAAGCTGAAGAGAAAATTGAAGCGCTGGAAAATGAAAATGCAGAATTGAATGAACAGCTTTTGCTGCCTGACAATGCTACTGACCATGAGCTGTTACTTGAGATATCTCTTAAAATAAAGCAAAATGAAGAAGAGGCATCAAAGCTTATGGAGGAATGGGAAAGACTGCAGGAAGAACTTGAAGAGTCTTCAAAGTAGGATAAAAGGCAGTTAATTCCGAGAGAGTGTGTCAAAATGTAATTGGAGTTGTGAATATACAGTGATTAATTCTTGCTTGAAAGACAGGATGAAATGAAGTATAATGTTTAATCAATTCTTTGATGAAAATAAAGATTTTTTAGGTGTTTCGTGAGAAGCTTTCCGAAACACACAAGGGGGGTTATTATGCTCGATATTAAGTTTTTAAGAGAAAATCCGGAAGTTGTTAAGCAAAACATCCGCAACAAATTCCAGGATAAGAAGTTGCCTTTGGTTGATGAAGCCATTGAACTTGACAAGGACTACAGAAAAGCACAGCAGGAAGCTGATGATTTGCGTTCACAGAGAAATAAAATCTCTAAGCAGATTGGTGCTTTGATGGCACAGGGAAAGAAAGAAGAAGCAGAAGCATGCAAGAAGCAGGTTGCAGATTTTGCAAATCGTTTGGCAGAACTTGAAAAAATCGAGGAAGAACTTTCCGAACAGCTTAAGAAGGTAATGATGGTTATCCCTAACATTATCGATAAGTCAGTTCCTATTGGTAAGGATGACAGTGAAAATGTTGAAATCGAAAAGTTTGGTGAGCCTGTAGTTCCTGATTTTGAAATTCCTTATCATTCAGAAATTATGGAAAGCCTTCATGGCCTTGATCTTGACAGCGCGAGAAGAGTTGCAGGTAACGGTTTCTACTATCTCATGGGTGATATTGCAAGACTTCATTCTGCAGTTATCTCATATGCAAGAGATTTCATGATTGACAGAGGCTTTACTTACTGCATCCCTCCTTACATGATCAGAAGCGAAGTAGTTACAGGTGTAATGAGCTTTGCTGAAATGGATGCCATGATGTATAAGATTGAAGGTGAAGATCTTTATCTTATCGGAACAAGTGAACACTCAATGATCGGTAAATTTATTGATCAGATTGTTCCTGAAGAAGAACTTCCTAAGACCTTAACCAGCTATTCACCTTGCTTCAGAAAAGAAAAGGGCGCACATGGTATTGAAGAGCGTGGTGTTTACAGAATTCATCAGTTCGAAAAGCAGGAAATGATTGTTGTATGTAAGCCTGAAGACTCTATGATGTGGTATGACAAGTTATGGCAGAACACAGTTGATTTATTCCGTTCACTTGATATTCCTGTAAGAACATTAGAGTGCTGCTCAGGTGATTTGGCAGACTTAAAGGTTAAGTCATGTGACGTTGAAGCATGGTCACCAAGACAGAAGAAGTATTTTGAAGTAGGAAGCTGCTCAAATCTTGGCGATGCTCAGGCAAGAAGATTAAGAATTCGTGTTGGTGGCAAGGATGGAAAGTATCTTGCTCACACACTTAATAATACCGTTGTTGCTCCTCCTCGTATGCTTATTGCATTCCTTGAGAACAACCTTAATGCCGACGGATCTGTTAATATTCCTAAGGCTTTACAGCCTTACATGGGCGGAAAGACAATTATTAAGCCCTAAGGGAGTTTTTAGTGAATTGTATTGAATCAGTTATCGTAGTTCCAAAACCAAATGAGCTCGATATTAAATTGTACATTGCTTTGAAAGGGGCTGTTCCTGAGGGAGCAGACCCTCTTTCTGATGTTGAGCCTGTTTATGCTTTGGCACTTCGTAAACTTAAATATTTTGGCAACAGAGGTTCAATGTGCATCGAGTTTGGTGATACACAATGCTTTGATGTTGCTGAAATGATACTTTCAAAAACTTCTGTTTCAATGATTCACAATGTTATTGTTTTCTCAAATCCCTTTGAATTTATAAAGGAAGTTATGTCAGAGGAGACGAAGAAAGAACAGTTTAAGCGTATCTTAAAAAGTGTTAATACGGTTTTACTTGATGTTCCTTTTGCTTCTTTAGAAGGCGCTGGAAAGTTCTTTGATGTTTTAAAAGAAAGCGAGGATGAGGTTGGCATTTCTCCTGAAGGTGCAAATGATGCAAACAGGAACATGAGCAAGCTATATGGCTACATGATTAATCATGAAATGTTTACTGTTGCAGGAGTTAATTCAATAGAGGACATTCTTATAAGGGAACGTAATGATAAATTAAATGAAGACGATATCATATTCCAGGGAGAAGCAGGATATAAGTCGTTTTCTGAAAAATTTGTGGATAAACTTAAGGAAGCTGTTGAAAAAGAGGATGATTTTAACAAGTTTGTACCGAAGGTTTTAGAGGATTTGGAAAAACTTAAGAGTTTTCTTTCGCTTCTTGACAATACAACAATTTCAATTCGAATCAGACATTATATAGCAGGCGGTATCAATGACAATGAAAAAAGTCTGCGCGAGTTGTTTGATTTTCTTAAGCCCTTTACGAATATTGTTAAAGTACATTTACTTCCTTTTGAAAGTGGCACAGGGTTGAATTATGAGTTAAGTGCAGAGCATAACGCGAGAATTGAGCGTTGTGACAAAATTTATAAGAGTTTAATGTATGATGAGAATATTGATTATTTCTTCTATGCATAAAATTTAATGCCCCGGTAGCCTACAGATAAGTGAATTTATATCTGCAGTTATCGGGGTATGATTTTTAAGGTGAGGTTTATGACTTTATTTTTAGCAATTACTTATTTCTTTATTTATGGCTTTCTTGGCTGGTGCACAGAGGTTATTTATTCTGCGGCTACAAAAGGAAAGTTCATTAACAGGGGATTTTTGAATGGAAGCATATGCCCTATTTACGGAGTTGGGGTTGTAATGGTGGCTTTTATTTTAGAGCCCTTTAAAGATAATCTTGGACTTTTATTTATTTTTTCGGTTATTGTAACAACATCGATAGAATTGCTTACAGGCTGGGTTTTGGAAAAGTTTTTTCATACCAAGTGGTGGGATTACAGTGATGTGCCTTTTAATATTGCCGGCTATGTTTGCCCGAAGTTCTCATTAATCTGGGGCATTGCATGTCTTTTCGTAATAAAGGTTGTACATCCTTTAATTGTTGCTTTGGTAGAACTTATTCCAGAGGGCATCACCTATGTTTTTACAAATACTTTGGTGGTAGTTATTACTTTGGACTTTGCCATTACCATGACTGCTTTACTTAAAATTCCTTCAAGATCAAAGCTTCTTAAGGCCATTGATGAAAGACTTGACAGTTCTTCTGACTTTATTGGAAAGAAACTGGCATATTCGACTTTTTCTACAGTTGAGCTTGTAGAAAAGAGTAAAAAGTACTTAGGACGCAATGACTTTGTTGTAAACCGTTTGATGAAGGCCTTCCCTAATTTGCAGGAATCTAACTTTGCACAGTTAAGAGGAAAACTTAAAAAGCAGATTTTCAGCGATAAAATTGTTACTTTGACCTTAAATCCTGCAATTGATTATTGCGTTGAGGCAAAGGATTTTGAACTAGGAAAGCTTAACAGAGTTGAAGAAACCTCAATCAGTGCAGGCGGAAAGGGTATCAATGTTTCAATGATGCTTAATGAACTTGGTACTGAATCTGTGGCATGTGGCTTTACAGCAGGCTTTACAGGTGGAAAGATTAAGAGCACTCTTGATAAGCTTGGTATAAAGCACGAATTTGTAGAAATAACAGAAGGTGAAACAAGAATTAATGTCAAGCTTCATACCTTTGATGAAGGAAAGCTTGTTGAAACCGAAATGAACGCTGAAGGACCTAAGATTACCAAGGCTATGTATGAAAAGCTTGAAAAGAAGCTTAAACATGTATCCTTTGGTGACTATCTTGTTATTTCAGGAAGTACTTTGAAATTCTGTAATGAGGAAAATGCAATAGAAGATGGCGGAAAAATATACGGACTGATTGCAAAGAATGCAAAGGAAAGAGAAGCCCGTCTGATATTTGATGTTCCGGGTAAGTATTATCCTGAATTTCTTAAATACAAGCCTTTTCTTATTAAGCCTAATGCGTCTGAACTTGATGAAGCAGTGGATGCCATTGAAAAATCAATTTCAGAATATATGAATAAAGACAAGGAACTTGATGAGGCAGAAAAACAGCGTATTGAAGCAGGAATGAAGGTTGCTGCAAAGATTGAAAGATTACGCCATGTGGAAAGAATAAAGGCTGATGTCGATTTTAATGAGATAGATTGCTCATTAGAGGTTGGACAAAGCAAGCTTTATGATGCTTATGAAAGCAGAATGAAATATGTAAAATACTGCGTAGAACTTCTTTTAAGATGTGGAGCACAGAATGTTTTGTGTTCTCTTGGAAAAGACGGTGCAATTTTAGGCTATCTTAATGAAAATAAGGAAGTAGTTTTCTTAGAAGGAAAAGCATATGACGGAGAGGTTGTGCAGACTCTTTGCGCAGGAGATTCCATGCTTGCAGGATTTTTGCATAGCTATTTTAAGGATAATGATGTTGCTAAGGCTTTCAACTGGGCAATGGCCTGTGGAAGTGCTTCGGCATTTTGCGAAAAAATCCCTACAAAAGAAGAGGTTGAGAAACTTCTTAAGAGCAGAAATTTGGAGGAATGCATTGTATGAAAATTATTATCGTTGGATGCGGTAAAGTAGGACTTACACTGACAGAACAGCTTGTAAGTGAAGGACATGATATTACACTTATCGATTCCGATAATGAATCACTTGAAAAGGCCGTTGCACTTTTTGATGTTCAAGGCATATGCGGAAACGGAACCAGCTTTATGACTTTGCAGGAGGCAGGAATCAAGGATGCAGATCTTTTGATTGCCGTAACAGATGAAGATGAAAAAAATCTTCTTTGCTGCTTAATCGCCAAAAAAGCCGGTAACCCTGGTACTATAGCGCGTGTAAGAAATCCTGAATATAATCGTGAAATTTCTTTCATCAAAGAAGAACTTGGTCTTTCAATGGCATTAAACCCTGAATTGACCTGTGCTAAAGAAATTGAAGGCATTATTAAGAACCCTGAAGCCAAGGACGTTGATTCATTTTTTAACGGACTTTCTGACATTATGCGACTTGAATTGCCAACAGGATCAAAGCTTGATGGTGAAACTTTGGCAAGAATACGTGAGGTTACAGGCTGCAACAAGGTTTTGGTTTGTGCAATCAGAAGAGGTCAGGAAATCATTATTCCTGATGGCCGTACAAAGCTTCTTGGAAAAGACGAAATTTATGTTGTTCTTCCTCCGAAGGAAAAGGCAAAGTTTCTTAAGGTTATTGGAATTAAGGAAAAAGAAATTCAGTCTGTTATTATCGCAGGCGGCGGTTCAATCTCATATTACCTTGCAGAGAGACTTTTAAGACTTGGAATTAAAGTTAAGATTATTGAACAGAATAAGGAAAAGGCTACAAAGCTTTCTGAATTGCTTCCTACAGCATTGATTATTCATGGAGATGCTTCTGATAAACAGCTTTTGTTGGAAGAGGGCATTAAAAACATGGATGCATTTATTTCCCTGACAAATTTTGATGAAGAGAATATTTTGATTTCACTTTATGCAAACAAGGTAAGTGATGCAAAGATTATTACAAAGATAAACAAGATTACAATTCGTGAAGCAATTGATGAGCTTCCTGTTGGTATTATCACAAGCCCTAAGGATACAACAATTGAGCATATTCTTCGTTATGTAAGATCTAAAGAGGCTGCTAAGGGAAGTAATGTTGAAAATCTTTACAGACTGCTTGATAACAAAGCAGAAGCTTTGGAATTCCATGTAACAGAGGATTCTGATGCCACTAATATTACGCTTTTTGATTTGAAGCTTAAAAAGAATCTGATTATCTGTAATATTCACAGAGATAATGAGGTTATCGTGCCGTCAGGTCAGGACTCAATCAAGAAAGGTGATACGGTTGTGGTTGTTACAACAAATCTTGGACTTAAGTCATTAGATGACATTCTTGATAAATAATAAAGTGCTTTGCTAAGTGATAATCAAAATATTGAAGATTTGACAATCCGAATAATGAGGATTTGGACAATCTGAATAATAAGGCTTGATAATCCGAATATTGAGAAATCATATGGCTGGCATAATTTCAGAGGTTTTAGATGAACTTTAAGATGATAAGGTATTTAATCGGATGGATACTTAAAATTGTTGCCGGTTTTATGGCAGTTCCGATTATTACTTCAATAATTTATAAGGAAAAGGTTGGCCTGGTTTATTTAGGCTGTGCACTTTTATATGCTTTTATTGGCGCATTGCTATCTATTAAGAAGGTTTCAAATACTAACTTTTTTGCAAAGGACGGTTTTGTTGCGGTAACCTTAAGCTGGCTTGTGTTAGGTGTTATAGGTGCACTTCCTTTCTTTATTTCAGGTGAAATACCTCATTTGGTAGATGCGATTTTTGAATCCTTTTCAGGCTTTACGACAACCGGTGCAACAATTTTGACGGATGTTGAGGCTTTGTCACATACAGCATTAATGTGGAGATCCTTCACACATTTTATAGGTGGTATGGGCGTTTTGGTATTTTTCTTAGCTATTTTGCCAAGTACCGGTGGACAGAACATGCTTTTGATGAAAAGCGAAAGTACCGGCCCGTCAGTTGGTAAGTTAGTGCCAAGAATTCAGGATTCAGCAGTATATCTTTATATTATTTATGTGGCACTTACATTAATTGAGCTTGTTTTGCTGATTTGTTTCGGTATGCCCGTATTTGATGCTATCTGTACGGCAGCAGGAACTGCAGGTACAGGTGGTTTTGGTGTAAAAAATGCAAGTATTGGTGCATATGCGCCTTCTTTGCAGATAATAGTAACTGTTTTCATGATTCTTTTTTCCTTCTGCTTTACTTTCTATTTTCTCATTTTGATGAGAAGAGTAAAGGAAGCTTTTGCAATGGAGGAAATAAAATATTTTGTACTTATTATTGTTGTAGCAATTGCTTTAGTTACTTTTGATATCAGAAATCTTTACAGCTCATTTGGTGAAGCTTTGAATTTAAGTTCATTCCAAGTAGCTTCTCTTATGAGTAGTACAGGTTTTACAACAACTGATTATGAGAAATGGCCGGCATTTTCACAATTTTTGCTGGTTATGGTTTCATGTATTGGTGCCTGCGCAGGAAGTACAGGTGGTGGTATAAAGGTAAGCCGTATTGTTATTTATATGCGGTCAATAAGACTTGAACTTGAGCGCTTCATTCATCCAAGAAGCATCAGAACTTTAACTATGGATAAAAAGGCAGTTCCTAAGGATGTTATGCGCCAGACCAATGTTTATATCATGTGTTATGTTGTGATTGCCTGCCTGACAGGTTTGATTGTAAGCCTTGATGGATTTGATTTTACAACTAATCTGACTTCGGTTCTGACAACACTTAACAATACAGGCCCCGGATTATCAGTTTGCGGACCAAGCAGGAACTTTTCTGAATTTTCATATCTTTCAAAGGTTGTTCTTACCTGGAACATGCTTGTAGGACGACTTGAAATTTATCCGGTACTCATATTCTTTATGCCAAGTACCTGGAGAAGAAAATAAACATTATAAAAGCCTCAATCGTCGATTGGGGCTTTATTGAAAATTGGGGCTTTATAGAAAACTGAAACTTTATCGAAACATTAGCTATATTGAAAATTGGAACTTTATCGAAACATTAGCTATATTGAAAATTGAAACTTTGTTGAAACTTTGGTTTGATTGAAAATTGGAACTTTGTTGAAACTTTGGTTTTATTGAAAATTGGGGCTTTATCGAAACATTGGCTTTATCGAAAATTGGGGCAGATATGGAAAATTTATTGGGAAAATTGCAGGAAATATACGGAAGAACTTTTGCAATGCAGGAAGAGTTACGCCAGTATTTTGAGTACTTTGATTTCTTTGAAGAGGTTGACTTTTCAGGACTTAGTGTTTTTTTGGAAAGAGAAGAGGAAATAAAGGGGATGAGCAAAAAGAATGTGCTGCCTTTGTTTCATGAACTGACTTCGGAACTTAAAAGAATTGCAGCAAATGGCTGTGGGAAGTTGAAAATGTGCAGCTTAGATGAAAGTGAAAGTAAAGAACATGCATTTTCAAAGGTTTACTATGAGGAAGCTTTGGAGGGAACAGAAGAACTTGAAAGGATAAAGCGCAAACTTCCTAATGCAGAATATATCTCGATTCCGCATTATAAGGTTGTTTTTAACATAAAGGACCAGAACTACAGAGAGCAGAAAAAATCCCCTGATTTAATACTTGCAAAGCAGGAGGACAACTTTTATTACAAGGGCTCAATTGCCTGCCAGTCACATGGCCATGACAATTTTTACTATACTTCACTTGTTAAAAACTGCATATATGATTGTGAGTATTGTTATTTGCAGGGAATGTATTCAAGTGGTAATCTTTTGTGCTTTGTAAACTTAGAGGACTATTTTAAGGCAATAGAAAAACTTTGTGAGAATGAAAAGGATGTGTTTCTTTCAATTTCTTATGATACGGATTTGTTAGCTTTGGAAAATATTTTCGGATATACTAAGCGCTGGCTTGAATTTGGTAAAAAGCATAAGGATGTTTTAATAGAGGTAAGGACAAAGAGCGCTAATATGTCTGTTTTTAAAGAATGTGAACCATCTGAAAATGTTGTATTTTCATTTTCTGTAGCTTCTTTGGAACAGACAGGAAAAATGGAGCACAAAACCCCTTCACTTGATGCAAGAATTAAGGCAATAAATTATGCACTTGAAAGAGGTTTTAAGGTAAGACTTTGCTTTGATCCGATTATTGTTACAAAGTATGACAAAAAAGAAATTGAAGAAATTGTGGATTATGTATTTGAGCATGTGCCAAATTACAGGAATATCTATGATGTATCTGTGGGAACTTTCAGAATATCAAAGGACTTTCTTAAGACTTTGAGAAAAAACAGAAGTGATTTCTTTATGGCACATTATCCCTTTGATTTTGATAATAACATTGCTTCGCAGGGCGCAACAGGCGATGCAATAGAAGAGGCATTATCTGAGGCAGTTAGTAAGTACTTGACAGAGGATAAAATATATAAAACAAGATATTAAAAGATGATAAATGAAAAATATTAAATCGAAAATTTGTTCGATTTTTAAATTGACAATGCAAAAGTGCTTTGGTATAATGACGGCAAGATGGAGAGAACGATATTTCATGTTGATGTGAATAGTGCATTTTTGAGCTGGGAAGCAACGTACAGATTGAAGCATCTGAGTGAAACAGTTGATTTGCGTACTATCCCGTCGGCAGTAGGCGGAGATCTGAATAAAAGACATGGAATTGTTTTAGCGAAGTCGATTCCTGCAAAAAAGTATGGTGTAACGACCGGAGAACCGATTGTAAGAGCACTTGAAAAGTGCCCTCAGCTTTTAATAGTTCCACCCAATCACGCGTTATATGAGAAATCATCTAAGGCGTTTATTGAGATACTCAAAAAATATTCACCTGATGTCGAGCAGTACAGTATTGATGAAGCATTTCTTGATATGACAGGAATGGAAAAGCTTTTTGGGCCTCCTATTGTTGCGGCTAATACAATAAAGGATGAAATTTATAATACTCTCGGTTTTACAGTAAATATCGGAATTTCCACTAATAAACTGCTTGCTAAAATGGCAAGTGATTTTACAAAACCGAATCGTGTGCATACATTGTTTCCTGAGGAAATAAGGGAAAAGATGTGGCCTCTTCCAATAAGAGAACTTTTATTTGTAGGTCATGCAACTGAAAGTAAACTTTTAAATCTTGGAATTAAAACCATAGGTCAGTTAGCATTAACAGATCCTGATATTTTGGTTTCTCATTTGAAAAAACAGGGTGAGGCTATATGGAATTTTGCAAACGGAAGAGATGTTTCATTAATTGAAAACAATGAGCCGGCTGCGAAGGGCTATGGTAACTCAACTACAATTGCTTTTGATGTAACTGATATTTCTCAGGCACAACCTATCTTGATGACTTTGGCAGAAAGTGTTGGAAGGAGACTCAGAAAGGATAATGTAAGAGCAGGAGTTGTGGCTTTGTCAATTCGTTATTTTGACTTGTCCTTTGAATCACACCAAAAGACTTTGAGAAGTAGTACCAACATAACTAATGAGTTGTATCAGGCAGCCTGTCAGTTGTTGGAGGAATGCTGGGATTTTGTAACGCCAATAAGACTTTTGGGAATTCAGGCTACGAAGCTTACAGAGAGTACAGAAAGACAGCTTTCTTTGTTTGATACCTGTGATTTTGAAAAACAGGAAAAAGTAGACGATGCGGTTGATAAAATTCGTGAAAAGTTCGGACTGGGAAGTATTGTAAGAGGATCATTATTACAACCTCCCGGAAAGAATTCCAATAAGAATAATTAATGGGAAGCAGCAGAAACAAACTTGAATTGCAAGCGGTAGAAACTGAATTGAATTGTAAACAGTAGAAGCAGACTTGTATTGCAAGCAATAGAATCTGAATTGCAAGCAGCAGAAGGTGGTCTTTGCCATTAATTGTGAGGATAAAGGAATGATATTTAAGAAGCCGGATACTGCTACAACCAATTCGGGAACGCTAAACGGAATTCAGAAGGAAATTGCCTGTGAGTGTTGGTTTACGAGTAAGGGGAGAACCAAACCCCGACTTATTAAAATACTTGATGAACAAGGAATGATTCATATTATTGAAAAAATAGAGGTGATATTTTCTGAAGAAAAGAATTATTCCGGAATTCCAACAGTGGAGCATGTCTGTAAAATTTATTATGGAAATTTAGAATGTTTCGTAAAGCTTATCTACGCAAAAGATACTTGTAAGTGGACAATTATTTTTTTATAATATAGTTATGGAAGACGAATATTCGTTATGCAATATCTGCCCGCGTAACTGTAATGTTGACAGGTGGGAAAGAGAGAATTTTATAAGTGGAGTATGTGGGCAAAGCAATAGGGTGCGTGTTGCCCTTTTTTCGTTACACAAATGGGAGGAACCGGTTATATCGGGAAGTCAGGGTTCTGGTACAGTATTTTTTGAAGGCTGTAATTTGAAATGTATTTTCTGCCAAAACAGTAAAATATCAAGAAGAAAAGTTGAAAAAAGCAATGCTGATGTTGTGATTTATAAGGAGGATAAAGCTGATACAACTGATGCGACTGATGTAATTGATAAAATTGATGAAATTGATGAAACTGATAGAATTGATAGAGCTGTTTATGATTTGAACATTTATGATAAGTTGAAAGCTGATGCAAAGTATCTTGCAGAGGAATTTTTTAAGTTAAAAGAGAAAGGCGCAAATAACATAAATCTGGTTACGGCAGCTCACTTTCTGCCAACAGTAAGAGAAGCAATTGATACAGCTAAAAAACAAGGTTTTGATTTACCTTTTGTATATAATACAAGCTCTTATGAAAAGAAAGAGGCAATTAAGTCACTTGATGGATTAATTGATGTATATTTGCCTGATTTCAAATATATAAGAAATGAAACAGCCTTAAAATATTCAAAGGCTTTTGATTATCCGGAAGTGGCAAAGAGTGCAATTGAAGAAATGGTAAGGCAGCAGAAAAAACAGATTTTTTATGAAAGCAATGGACAAAAGCTGATTAAAAACGGGGTAATTGTACGACATTTGTGCTTGCCTGGAAATAAAGAGGAATCAATGGAGTGCATAAAGTATCTTTATGATACATATGGAGACTTGATAACAATCAGTATCATGAATCAGTACACTCCCATGACAACAGAATGTCAATATAAAGAACTAAACCGAAAGCTTACAACGTATGAATATAACCGTATTGTTGATTATGCAATTTCATTGGGGATTGAAAATGCATACATTCAGGAAGGAAAGACTTGTGAGAAGTCTTTTATACCCGATTTCAGATAGAGAGTTAAGAAGAATACGGATGAAATCGAAGAATTGAAGAAAAGATACGTAGAGTAAGCAAGAAAAGTACGGATAAAATCAAGGAATTGCAGATTAGATACGTAAAGTAAGCAAGTGAATTACGGATGAAATCGAAGAATTGAAGATTAGATACGTAAAGTAAGCAAGAAAAGTACGGATAAAATCAAGGAATTGCAGATTGGATACGTAAAGTGAGCAAGGAAAGTACGGATGAAATCAAGGAATTGCAGATTAGATACGTAAAGTAAGCAAGGGGATTACGGATAAAATCATTGAATTGAAGATTAGATACGTAAAGTGAGCAAGAAAAGTACGGATGAAATCAAGGAATTGAAGAAAAGATACGTAGAGTAAGCAAGTGAAGTACGGATAAAATCATTGATTTGCAGATTAGATACGTAAAGTAAGCAAGGGAATTACGGATGAAATTATTGATTTGCAGATTAGATACGTAAAGTAAGCAAGGGAAGTACGGATGAAATCGAAGAATTGCAGATTGGATACGTAAAGTAAGCAAGGGAATTACGGATGAAATCAAGGAATTGAAGATTAGATACGTAAAGTGAGCAAGGGAATTACGGATGAAATCGAAGAATTGCAGATTGGATACGTAATGTGAGCAAGAAAAGTACGGATGAAATCATTGATTTGAAGATTAAGATAAGAAACAAGGCAGAAGGATTTGTACAAAAAAATCAAGATAGAAATTTAAGTGTTTTTCAGGAGGCAGAATATGAGATTGGGGTTTATAGGCGCTGACCATGAAGTAACAGGAAGCTGTCATTACATCGAGGTGAATGGACATTATGGTCTGATTGATTATGGCATGGAACAGGGTGAGGACATTTTTGAGAGTGCTCCCTTACCGGTAAGCGCATCAGATATAGAATTTGTTTTGCTTACTCATGCGCACATCGATCATTCAGGCATGCTGCCTAAGTTGTATGCAGATGGCTTTAGGGGAAGAGTATATGCGACAATAGCGACCTGCGAGCTTTGCGACATCATGCTTCGAGACAGTGCGCATATTCAGATGTTTGAAGCTGAGTGGAAGAACAGGAAAGCAAAACGATCAGGCGGAAAAGAATATGTGCCGGTTTACGATGTAGAGGATGTAGTTTCTTTAATGAAATATTTTACACCCTGTGAATATAATGAAATTATAGAAATCAGCGATGATATACAAATCAGATTTATTGATGTAGGACATCTGCTTGGCTCTGCAAGTATAGAGGTTTGGATGACGGAAAATGGCAAAACCAGGAAGGTGGTTTTCTCAGGCGATATCGGTAACACAAACCAGCCTATTATAAGAGATCCGCGTTATGTTCATGAGGCAGACTTTGTTGTAATGGAGTCAACTTATGGTGACAGAAATCATCCCGAAAGAAAGAATGATTATGTTGAAAGACTGACGGATATTCTTAACTCAACCTTTGCACAGGGGGGTAATGTTGTCATACCTGCTTTTGCAGTTGGCAGAACTCAGGAAATGCTTTATTTCCTTCGCCAGATAAAATCTGAAAGAAGGGTGAAGGATTTTGAAGACTTTGAAGTTTATATTGATTCTCCTCTTGCAATTGAAGCGACAGAAGTATTTAAAAGAAATGCTGAGGAATATTATGATGAAGCTACTTTGGCTTTAGTAAGAAAGAATATCAATCCGATTGCTTTCAAGGGCTTGAAGGTTGCAGTATCTTCAGAAGAATCAAAGGCAATTAACTTTGATGAAAAGCCGAAGGTAATCATTTCTGCATCAGGCATGTGCGAAGCAGGTCGTATAAGACATCATTTGAAACATAATCTTTGGAGAAGCAATTCAACCATTCTCTTCTCAGGTTATCAGGCAAATGGCACTTTGGGACGCGCTCTGCTTGAAGGTGTTGAAGATGTAAAGCTTTTTGGTGAAGCAATTGAAGTTAAAGCAAGAATCCAAAAATTTGAAGGTGTAAGTGGTCATGCAGACCAGGCAGGTCTTATCAAATGGATTAATGAGTTTACCAAGCGCCCTAAAGAAGTTTTTGTTGTACATGGCGAAGACAGTGTATGTAACTCATTTGCTGAGCTTTTAAGAGAACAGTATGGTTATAAGACTTCGGCTCCATATTCAGGCTCAGTTTTTGATCTCATTAAGGAAGAATGGGAAACTGTTGCAGAACCGATTGCTGTTTTACAGGCAGAGAAGAAGCAAAGACGTGCAAGTGCTGTATTTGAAAAATTGCTTGCAGCGGGCCAGCGCCTCCTTACTGTTATTAAGCATAATGAGGGTGGAACAAACAAAGACCTTGGCAAATTCATGGATCAGATTAATGCTCTTTGCGATAAGTGGGACAGGTAAGTTTTGAAGATAAGTGCGCTTTCCCTATTAAGAAACATAATATTTAATTGGAAAATTACTTTCATGATTTCAAATTGACTTCTGATGTAATAGAGAGTATGCATGGACACTAGCATTTTCTTTTTAGTGGCATTTTCACAATTAAGAGCTTTGCACTTGTCTTATTTGAGATTTTAGCTTATAATATGCGAACTATTGCACAAAATGTGCATAAAAATTTACAAACAAAGAAAGGATTTTACGAAAAATGGACCCGGACGCGGCGTGGCAAATTATTACAGTAGTTTTATTAGTATTTTTATCAGCATTCTTCTCATCAACCGAGACTGCTTTTACAGCAGCAAACAGAATGCGAATGAGGACTTTGGCAGAAGAAAAGAATAAATCTGCGATGAGAGTTATCAAATTGCTTGATGAACCGTCAAAGATGTTGTCTACAATCCTGATTGGAAACAACATTGTTAATCTGACAGCATCTTCACTTACAACAAGTATCGCCATAAATCAATTTGGCGGCGACTATGCAGTGGGTGTTGCAACTTTCATCCTTACTCTTGCGGTTCTTCTTTTCGGTGAGATAACTCCGAAAACAATTGCAACAAGAAATGCAGACAAGTTATCTTTGATTTTTGTCAATATTATTTATCCGTTGACGATTGTAATGACGCCGATTGTTCATGTGGTAAATTTTATCGCAAACATTGTTCTTAGAATATTACGAATTGATCCGAATGCTAAATCTCAGGCAATTACCGAAAACGAGCTTATGACAATTATTGATGTAAGTCGTGAGGAGGGTGTTATTGAAAATGAAGAGCATGAAATGATCGCAAATGTGGTTGATTTCGGTGATTCAATGGCAAAGGATATCATGATTCCGAGAGTTGACATGGTTGCAATTGATGTTGAGGCAACTTATAGTGAATTGATGGAATTGTTTAGAGCTGAAATGTATTCAAGATTTCCTGTTTACAAGGAGACCAATGACAATATTGTCGGTATTATCAGCTTGAAGGATGTTGTTTTTTATAAGGGTAATGCAGAAGATTTCAGAATTGAAAAGTATATGCGTAAGCCTTATTACACTTATGAAACCAAGAAGACAAACGAACTTTTACAGGAAATGCGAAAATCTACACATCCAATGGCAATAGTTTTGGATGAATATGGCGCAACTGCAGGTATTATTACCGTAGAAGACCTTATCGAAGAAATTATTGGCGACATAAGAGACGAATATGACACTGATGAAAAGGATGATATTATCCAGATTAAGGATGATACTTATATTGTCAGTGGAAATGCAAAGCTTGATGAGTTTTATGATTTAGGACTTGAAGTTGATACAAGTGATTATGAATCAATTGCAGGTCATGTAATTTATCTTTTGGACAGATTGCCTAAGGTGGGAGACACCTGCACAGATGGCAGATTTACCTTTGTTGTAACAAAAATGGACAGAATGAGAATTTCTGAATTGAAACTTATCATAGCACCGGAAATTTTTGAAGAATAGGAAATTATTGGAGAATAGAAGATAAACAGGTGATAAGATTTTATGGGTGAAAAACTTCTTAAATCGGATGTAGAGAAAATCGAGAAAGAAATAGAATATCGTAAAAATGAAGGTCGAAATGCAATTTTAGCAGACTTGAAGGAAGCAAGAGCGCAGGGAGATTTAAGTGAAAACTTCGAATATCATGCTGCTAAAAGAGAGAGAGGCAAAAACGAGGGAAGAATTCGTTACCTTGAGAATATGCTCAGAAATGCAACTATTATTGAGGATTCTTCAGCTGAGGATGAAATCGGAATAGATGACACCTTCACAATTTACATTGAAGAAGATGATGAGTGTGAAACTTATCGTCTTACAACAAGTATAAGAAGCGATACTTTAAAGGACAGAATAAGCATTGAGTCACCACTTGGAAAGGCTGTAATGAAAAAGAAGGTCGGAGACAGAGTTTATATAAGAGTGGATGAAAATTATGGCTATTATGCAGTTATTAAATCGATTGATAAAACAACTACAAGCGATAATGATGAAATAATGCGATATTAAAAGCTATTAACAACTATTAAAAACTATTAAGAACTATTAACAGCCATTAAGAATATAGCTTGAAAGTTAGAAAAAGTTATTCAACAAGCAATTTAAAAGTGGGCACGATGATGTATTGTAAATCGTGCCCACTTTTTGAATATTGTAGATCCAAATTAATAAAAGTTTCTTTGTTAATAATTAAAGACTAACAAAAATAAAACATTGAATGTTAATATTTAAAGACTAACAACAATAAAACATTGAATGTCAATATCTAAAGATCAACAAAAGCAAAACATTGAATGTTAATATCCAAAGACTAACAAAAATAAAACATTGAATGTTAATAGCTAAAGATTAACAAAAATAAAGAACGAAACTTAAGATAGATTAAAGATTGACTTCAAGAATCTTTACAACACCCTCAAAGAATTCTTTTTCTTCTTCACCAAATCTTTCAAGTAATGGACTGTCTATATCAAGTACAGCGATACATTCGCCTGATTTGTTCTTAACAGGTACTACAATTTCTGAATTTGAAGCACTGTCACAGGCAATATGGCCTGGAAATTCATGGACATTTTTTACAAGAATGGTTTGGTTTTCCTTTAAGGCTGTGCCACACACACCATTGCCTTTTTTGATTCTGGTGCAGGCAACCTTGCCCTGAAAAGGTCCGAGAACGAGATTTCCATCTACAACACGATAGAAACCGGCCCAGTTGAGGTTCTTTATTTCATTAAAAATAAATGCTGAAGTATTTGCCATTGCAACGATGAAATCGGGTTCGTTGTCGAGCAAAGCATTGAGACTTTCAAGTAATAATTTATTATTCATAGCGGCTTAAATTAAAATCAAAATATTTAACGGCATTGTTATAAGAAATGTTAGTAACAATTTTATTTAAAGTAACGTAATCTTCAGGATATTCCCCATCTTCAACCCATCTTCCGAACATGTCGCAAAGGATACGTCTGAAATAGTCGTGGCGTGTGTAAGAAAGGAAGCTTCTTGAGTCTGTGAGCATTCCGATGAAACCGGAAAGGTTGCCTAAGCTAGCAAGACTTGTCATCTGCTCAATCATACCGGCTTTGTTGTCGTTGAACCACCATGCACTGCCCTGCTGAATTTTTCCAACAGCAGAAGAGTCCTGGAAGCAGCCTATGATTGTACCAATCGCCTGATTGTCATTAGGATTTAAGCTGTAAATGATTGTCTTTGGAAGAGTATCATTTTTAGCCAATGCATTGAGAAAATCGGTCAACTGTGCAGACGGAGTATAGTTGTTAATGCAGTCAAAACCGGTATCAGGACCAAGCTTTGAGAACATTTCACCATTGTTATCACGCTTGCAGCCGTAATGAAGCTGCATTACCCAATTGCGGTTTGAATATTCTCTTCCGACAAAAAGCATGAATGCTGTCTTGAATTCAAGAACTTCTTTTTCTGTAAGCTTCTTTCCGCTAAGTCTTTTTGTGAAAACAGCTTCTACTTCATCTTCACTTGCAGGCACATACATCATATATTCAAGTCCATGATCGGAAACCTTACATCCGCGTGAAGCAAAGAAATCCATTCTTATCTTTAAAGCCTTTTTCAAATCGTTGAAGGACTTTATATCCATATTTGATACAGCTGAAAGAGTATCAATGTAGTCAAGGAAGTTAGACTTTTCGATGTTCATGGCTCTATCAGGTCTCCATGCCGGCAAGACCTGTACACTAAAGGTTTTGTCTTCTTTAATAATTTTGTGCCAGATTAAGTCATCAACAGGATCATCCGTTGTGCATATGAGAGTGACATTGGACTGCTTGATGATACCTCTTGCAGACATATCAGGCTCTCTTAATCTTTTGTTGCAAAGCTCCCATACTTCTTCAGCGGTATCTTCATTTAAAATTCCCTGATAGTTGAAGTATTTTCTTAACTCTAAGTGACTCCAGTGATAGAGTGGATTTCCTATAGCCTGTCCTAAAACTTTTGCCCATTTAAGGAATTTTTCTTTATCACTTGCGGTTCCTGTAATGAAATGCTCATCAACACCTGCAGATCTCATCAGCCTCCACTTGTAATGATCACCACCAAGCCAAAGCTGAGTAATGTTGGCAAACCTTCTGTCTTCCGCAATTTCTCTTGGATTGATGTGACAATGGTAATCGAGAATTGGGACGAGTTCGGCTGCTTCATGATAAAGCTTTTTGGAAGTTTTGTTGGAAAGAAGGAAGTCCTTTCCCATAAAAGTTTTTTCTGCCATTTTAATCTCCGTAATATTTATTTTGTCAGGTAGTTTCCCTGTTTACGAGTTCGCCTGAAAAGATTATTTTCTGTGGCATCTCGTTGCCTGACAGAATTCCCATCAAAGTTTTTACAAGCTGTGAACAAAGCGTTTCGAGGTGGTTATCAACGGAAGAAAGCCTTGGAGTAGAGCATTCGGTCAACATTGAATTGTTGTAGCCTATAATTGCAATATCTTCAGGGATTCTTTTTCCGGAAGTTTTTGCATATCTGATTGCACCAATCCCAAGATTATCATCTGAAGCGAATATGCCGTCAAAATCAACACCTGATTTTTCAAGCTTCTTCAAACATTCGGCCATTGACTGAATATCCTCGTTATTTCCATGATAGAAATATATTAAATCCTTATTCACAGGTAATTCATTTTGTAAATAAGCTGCCTGATAACCGGAAAGCTTCTTCTTCGCGCCATAGGAGTTTGAATTATAGAAGAAGAGTACATTTTTGTGCCCTTTATCTATAAGCGACTGTGTTGCTTCAAAGCTTGCTTTATAATCATCACACAAGGTGCAAAATACATTTTTATAATCCAAATCGGCATTTAAGAACATGACAGGAGTGCGCATTGCTGCTTCACGAATATGCGCATTATCCTCTTCTGACTCTTCAACAAAGTGCGAGCCCACCATGATAATACTGTCAACGCGCTTTGAAAGTAGCAGTGATAAAGCCTTCTTTTTATTTTCAAGCTTATAACCTGTACAACAAAGAATTGTATTGTATCCGTTTTCCCTTAAAGCACGCTCGATATAAAAAATGGCTTTTGCGATATAAGTATCGGAAGAATCGGCACAGAGAATGCCAATGGTATTCATGGAGTCCAATCCGAGACCTCTGGCAAATGCATTCGGAGTGTAGCCGAGTTCTTCAATGATGTCGAGTACTTTTTTTCTGGTTTTCTGCTTAACATTGCTATTCCCATTTAATACTCTTGAAACAGTGGCAATTGAAACTCCTGCTTTTTCGGATATGTCATAGATAGTAACCTGCTTTTCCATTATGTCCCCCAAAACATCGTGTGCTTGCTTCTGTGTAACTGTTCATTATTCCTAATTATTTCAGTGTAACTGTTTTCATAAAATGATACAGCTTTTAAGAAATAATGCTTTATTTTTTAGATTGTAATCGGTTTTATTCTATAACATACTTAGGTTATTTGCAAGTCTTTTATTACAGGCCTTCAGGTTGTGTAAGCACTTACAAAAATGTTAAAATATGCTTGAAACTTTCTTTTGTGTGGTATAAAATGAATACGCAATTAAGAGGTTTGCAAATTGGGAAAATTTCATTTCAGAGAGGAATTAATCATGAGTAAGAGAGTAGTTACTTTTGGCGAAATTATGCTTCGTTTGGCACCGGAAGGATATTATCGTTTTGTACAGGCAGAAAGCTATTGCGTAACCTATGGCGGTGGAGAAGCTAATGTATCAGTATCTTTGGCAAATTTTGGATTTGATTCAGTTTTTGTTACAAAGCTTCCGAAGCATGAAATTGGACAGGCAGGAGTTAATTCTCTCAGAAAATTTGGTGTTGATACATCAAAAATTGTCAGAGGTGGCGACAGAGTAGGTATTTATTTCCTTGAAAAAGGCGCTTCACAAAGACCTTCAAAGGTAATTTATGACAGAGCAGGTTCTTCAATTGCTACTGCATCAAAGGAAGATTTTAACTGGGAAGAAATTTTCAAAGGAGCTGACTGGTTCCATTTTACAGGCATTACACCTGCATTATCTGATACTTGTGCAGAAATCTGCCTTGAAGCATGTAAGGCTGCTAAGAAGCTTGGCATTACTGTAAGCTGTGACTTAAATTACAGAAACAAGCTTTGGAGTAAGGAAAAAGCCGGACAGGTAATGGGTGAGCTTTGCAAGTATGTTGATGTATGTATTTCAAACGAAGAAGACGCTAACGATGTATTTGGTATCAAGGCAAGTGATACAGATGTAACAGCAGGTAAAGTAAATCACGAGGGCTATAAGGAAGTTGCAAAGAAACTCACAGACCGCTTTGGCTTTAAGAAAGTAGCAATTACCCTTCGTTCATCAATTTCAGCTAATGACAATCGTTGGGCTGCAATGCTTTATGACGGAAAAGATTATTATTTCAGCAAGGAATACTTAATCCATATCGTTGACAGAGTTGGTGGCGGCGATTCCTTTGGAGCAGGCTTGATTTATTCCTGCCTTTCTGACATGGACCCTCAGGCAACTATTGAATTTGCAGTTGCCGCAAGCTGCTTAAAGCACACAATTGAGGGAGATTTCAACATGGTAAGCGTAGATGAAGTGAAGAAATTGGCACTTGGTGATGCATCAGGAAGAGTTCAGAGATAAAAAATATACCACTATGGTAGAAAGAAAAATATACGACAATAATAGAATGAAGAGGGCAGAAATGTCCTCTTTTAATTTTTATAATTATTGACATTGATACATTGAAAAAATATGTTATAATGCAAATATTCCCGAAAGCTGCTGTGAGGCAATATCAGAATTACAAAGCATTATCTGAATTGAAAATAATTATCAGAGCTGGAAGTATTATCTGAATTGAAAAATCATTATCAGAGCTGAAAACACTATCTGAATTGAAAAAATCATTATTAGAGTTGAAAGCATTATCTGAATTGAAAAATCAGTACAGCGGAAGTTTTAAAGGAATTGCTTATATTCTGTAATTTAGCAAAATTTGACATGCAATATGGCAATAACTGAAAAGCGGGAATGAAGGAAAGTAAATATATTGGTGTTAAGGTTTTACACACAGGAGGTTTTTATGAAATACGGTTATTTCGATGAGGTGAAGAAGGAATATGTTATCACCAGACCCGATACCCCTGCACCCTGGGCGAACTATCTTGGTTCTCCTGAGTATGGCGCAATTGTTTCAAACAATGCAGGTGGTTACAGCTTCGTTAAGTCAGGTGCTAACGGAAGAATTTTAAGATACAGATTTAATTCTGATGACAAGCCGGGCAGATACATCTATCTTCGTGATGATGATACAAAGGATTACTGGTCAGCATCCTGGCAGCCTGTTGGAAAGAGTCTTGATGAGTATAAGGTTGAATGTCATCATGGTACTTCTTATACAAACATGGTAGCTAACTATGCAGGCATTAAGTCAGAAGCTTTATATTATGTTCCTTTGGGAAAGACCTACGAAGTTTGGAGAACAAAGGTTACAAATGAATCAGACAAGGAACGTAACATCTCCGTATTTGGTTATGCTGAACTTTCATGTGATGATAATTACAATCAGGACCTTGTAAACTTACAGTATACACAGTTTATTACAAGAACATATTTCATGGAAAACAAGATCATGCAGATGATCAATGAAAACTGCTGGCATGAACCCGGCAAGACCAATTTGCATGAAAGATTCTTTGGTATGGCAGGACAGAAGGTTGCTTCATACAATGGTGATAAGGCAGCTTTCCTCGGCAGATATCATTCATATGGCAACCCTGTTGCAGTTGAAAACGGTGCATGCGATGGCACACTTAACTACAATACAAATGCATGTGGTGCTTTACAGTGCAAGCTTACACTTAAGCCTGGTGAAACAAAGGAAGTAGCTTATATTCTTGGTAAGAAGACTAAGGAAGAAGCAGACGAAATTCTTGCTGCATATGCTGATTTAAGTGTTGTTGATAAGGAACTTGATGAACTTATCAGCTACTGGCATGGAAAACTTGCAAATTTACAGGTTGAAACTCCTGATGATGCTTTCAATTCAATGGTTAATACCTGGAATGCATATCAGTGCTTCATTACCTTTACATGGTCAAGAGCTGCATCTTTCTCATATTGCGGTGAAAGAAACGGTTACGGATATCGTGATACAGTACAGGATATTCAGGGTATTATTCACCTTGATCCTGAAATGGCAGGCGAGAAGATTCGTTTCATGCTCTCAGCACAGGTAGATAATGGTGGCGGTTTGCCTTTGGTTAAGTTTGACCACAATCCCGGACATGAAGGAACTCCTGATGATCCTGAATATGTAAAGCAGACAGGACATCCTGCATACAGAGCAGATGATGCTTTATGGTTGTTCCCTACAGTTTTGAAGTTCGTTTCAGAAACAGGTAACAGAGCATTTATCGATGAAGTAATTCCTTTCTCAAACAAGGGCGAGGCTACAGTATATGAGCATCTTAAGAGAGCAATTGATTTCTCAATGAACCGTCTTGGTGACCATGGTATGCCTGCAGGTTTACATGCTGACTGGAATGACTGCTTAAGACTTGGAAAGAAGGGTGAATCATCCTTCGTTGCATTCCAGCTTTACTATGCAATGACCGTTTTGAAGGATTTTGCAAAGGATAAAAATGATACAGAGTATATTGCTTACCTTGATAAGGAACAGGATAAGCTTGGCAAGATTTTGAATGAACTTTGCTGGGAAGAAGACAGATTCATTCGTGGCTTCAAGGAAGATGGCACAGTTATCGGTTCAAGAAAAGATCCCGAAGCAAATATGTGGCTTAATCCTCAGTCATGGGCTGTTATTTCAGGACTTGCAAGTAAGGACCAGGCTGAAAAGGCTCTTGAATCAGTACATCGCGAGCTTAATACAAAGTATGGTGTAAGAGTAATGGCTCCTTCATACAGAGAACATGCTTTTGACGGCGCTTTGGCATTGTTATTTAATCCTTCAACAAAGGAAAATGGTGGTATTTTCTCACAGCCTCAGGGTTGGATCATTCTTGCAGAAAGCTTAATGGGACATGGTAACAGAGCTTATGAATATTTCAAGGAAAGCTCACCTGCATCACAGAATGAAGATGCTGATGTAAGAAGACTTGAACCTTATGTTCATGGACAGTTTACTGAAAGTGTTGATT
Source organism: Lachnospiraceae bacterium (assembly GCA_024403335.1). Lineage (GTDB taxonomy): Bacteria > Bacillota > Clostridia > Lachnospirales > Lachnospiraceae > JAKSSA01. The sequence continues at coordinate 15,176 of JAKSSA010000003.1, read as the reverse complement.
CACCTTTCGAAGGAAGAAGTCATGTTCACTGGTTGACAGGTACAGCTTCAACTTGTATGGTAGGCTGCGTTGAAGGTATCCTTGGTTTAAGACCTGACTTATATGGTATCAAGATCGCTCCTTCAATTTCTTCAGAATGGAAGGAAATCAAGATCAAGAAGGTATTCAGAGGCAAGAAGCTTAATATCACAGTTAAGAATCCTAACGCTGTGGAATGTGGCTTTACAAAGGTTACATTGAATGGCAAAGAGGTTGCTGATAATTATTTCAAGGAAACTGATTTACAGGCTGAAAACGATATCGTTATTGAAATGTAATTAAAAAATGAACATTTATGTTGGTCTTATCGTCGAAATGATGATAAGACCAATTTTTTTATGTTGTGAATGCCCTGTTTGAATGCTCAGAGCTTTGTTTTACTTGTATTTTTTGGATAAATATTGTAAAATTAAGCGTTAAGAATCGCTTGCGGTTCGTATTTTGGTATCACAGAATAGTATCTGAGTGTAAGAAAATGTTTCATGGTCCGAAAGGAATGATGAGAATGAGAAAAAAACGCGATATGAGTAAATTTATTAAGAAACTTGTAATTTTAACCACATTTGTCTTTGTTTCAGCATTTATCACTGCTGCAACGGCATATGCGGTGACTTTGACATGGCCGGCATCCTTTGCTGCTCCGCAGAATTTAAGAATTGTTGAGCGTGGAGAACATTATGAACTTAATGGATTAGACTATGGTTTTTCGGATTTGTATCTTTATTACCTTAAAGACGATAACATGTCTAAGTTTATTGATGCGACTGATGCTGAAAAAGCGCGTATGTTGAACGTAAACAGCACTTCAAGGAATTTTAATGTTTATCTTCAGGTTGACTGGAGTATTGATAACACAGCAGCTGACTGGTTCTATGGTTACAGATGGGATGATGTTAAATCAAGCTTCCCCTCTGATGAAGCATGTGCCTGCGAATATTACAATATTCCCGTTGTTGATTCAGACAAGATAAGCTACACTCCGATTTTCGCATATGGTCTTGAGACCTCAAAAGAGTGGTCTGATTCAAGATATGGAGCAAGAGATTACTATGTAGGATACAATGTGACCAGATATATTCATGATCCTGTTGTAAATCCAAGCTGGGTTCAGCCACAGCTCAATCTTGAATTTCATACTTACTATGCACGCGCCCGCTATGTAATTTCTTATAATACAGGCGCAGTAAGTTATACAACCTGTTCACCCTGGAGTGAAATTACTTCAATTGGAAGAAATGGAGAAGCACCTTTAAAGAGACCTGACAAGCTTACAACTCCTACAATTCAGGAGGTAAGAGTTGGTAAGGATTTCTTCATGAATCAGTCAACTATTGACATTGATATTACTTTCGATTCTCCGACTTTTGAAGATGAAATGATGGCATTGACCATTCTTGATGGCAATTCACCCTGGCTTGTTGTTGAATACATGACTGGTGCAATCGGTGAATATAAGCAGGCTTTGGTAGATAATACAAGCCCGAAGAATGGTACTTACACGATAATGCTTACGGATGTTGTAAAGAATCCGGCGATAACAAGTATTTTCGTAAGAGCATATTTGAATCATGCAGGAAATGGTGTGGATACGATGATGCGCTCTGAATACAGTTCAGGACGTGTATTAAACGGACAGATTGATATTACACCTACTCCAAGTCCGACACCTAATAAGTATGCGCTTCCGACTTCAACACCTACACCGATAGGCTGGAAGCCGACCAATACTCCTACTCCGAAGGCAACAGCTACTCCTGCAAATACTGCAACACCTACGGTAAAGGCAACACAAACACCAACACCGACAGTGAAGGCAATAAAAACACCTACACCTACTGTTAAGGCGACAAAGACACCTACGCCGACAGTTAAGGCAACAAAAACACCTACACCGACAGTAAAACCTACAACATCAGGAAGTAATCCTTCAGTATATGTTGTAAATGCATGTGATAAATATCTTGAGATTACAGGTGGAGTAAATATTCGTCAGTATCCTAACTGGAGTTCTGAAAAGTTAGTTACAATACCTAAGGGAGCAATCGTTCATTGTACAGGTGTCGCTGATAATGACTGGGCAAAGGTGGAATATGACAATGTAACAGGTTTTATTCCTTACACCTACTTTGTTGAAACAAGCAAAAAGCCGACTTCAACTCCTGTGCCTACAAAAAAGCCTACAGCAACACCTACAAAGAAAGCAAATACTCCCACACCTACTCAGAAGGGCGTTATTTTAACTCCGACACCTACTAAGGAGGCATTGATTACACAGACTCCTGAACCTGTTAGCACACCTACTTTGGTGCCTATGATAACACCCACACCTTCAATTAAGGATAAGTTGGATGAGGTAGCAGAGGTTACACAGGCCCCGATAGGAAGATATACATCAACCCCGACTCCTTCTCAGGCACTTCCATCAGAGAGAGCGGAAGATAAAGAAGCCTGCCCTGTTTGTGGAAAATGTTCACAGCCTTTGGGAATGTGTCTTTATATTCTTTTAATTTTATTGTTTGCCTTATCAGCAACAGGAATTGTTCTGAGTGCAGTAGTTGGTAAGAGACGCTGTCCTCATTGTAAGAAGAAGATAAAGAAGCTTGCCAAGATTTGCCCGGGATGTGGTCTGATATTCAAAAACAGTCGTGAAATTCGCAAGGAAGATGAAGAAGAAATGCTCATGAGAGCAAGGGAAAGAGTAGCAAATGGCGAAATTCCTGCTTCCATGAGAATTCAGTGTCCTGAATGCGGCGCAGATAATGTTAAAGGTGCAAGATACTGTGTTACCTGTGCAGCCAAGCTTACAAATAACAATAAAAAGCAATAATGCGAAATATTGCTAAAAGTAAAGCAAGATAGTAATTATGCGAAATAGCAATTGTACAAGATAGTAAAAGCACAAAATGGCAATTATGCGAAATAACAATTGTACATGATGGCAAAAGTGCAAAATGGCAATTGTGCGAAACAGAAATTGTGCAAGAGAGTAAAAGTGCAAATAGTAATAGCAAATAATTTTTATGCAGCCTGCTTGTGAAAACAAGCGGGCTGTCGGGAGTTTTATGTTACGCAGAAGATATCTTCAAAACCAGACAGAAATTAAAGATTCGTCTTATGTTGAGTTGAAACAGAATGTTTCAAATATTTTGAACGGATTGGATCCTGACAGAATTTTGGCTGATTATTATGGTATTGCCGGAATTAAGAAGGTTGACCGTTATCAGAATGGCTTTGAGAATGAAGAAACCAATGGCGCAATGCTTGGTCAGATTTTGAAGCTTCTGTCAATTCTTGGGCGTCATGGTGATGCAAAAGCTGTCGCAACCATTGATTATCTGGTGGATGAGCTTGCCATATGCCAGGAAGAAGACGGATATCTTTCTGCAAAAAAACGTGAAGAATTTTATAAATCAAGTCTGTCTGAACGAATTCAGATGCCCTGGTATCCGACCTGGACTTTGTTGGAGGGCTTGCTTTACTGTTATTTTGAAACGGAAAGCAGAGCAGCTTTGGAGGTTGCAAAGAGGCTTGGACTTTTTGTTTTTTCAGAAGTAAATAAAAGAAAAAATGCCGGAAAGAAGGAATTTGATTCACGAACTGCCGGTGGCTTAAACGGATGCTTTTATCTTTTGTTTTCTGAAACCGGAGACGGAAGATATCTTGATGCAGCAGAATATTTTGATGATGACGAGCTTTTAAGCCTGGTTAAGTCAGGTGCCGATTTAAGCGGAATCCGTATTTGCAAGCTTTCCGTTGCAAATTTAAACGGAAGATTAATTGCTTTATCAAAAAGAATTGTTAAGGAATTTGATTTAGGACCATTTGAAAAATTCTTTAAATATATTTCAACTGTTCAAAGCTATGCAAACGGTGGCTTTGGTGATTGGGAACAGTTTGTTCCAAAGAATACCTTTTACAAAAGCCGAACAAACAGTAATGCGGAAACATGTTCCTCTGCTTTCTTTATGCAGTTTTGCCGTAACATGTATTTGCTTACAGGGGATGGCAAGTATACAGATTATTATGAGAAGCTTTATTATAATGCATTGATTCCTGCAATCCAAAGCAAGTCAATGAAGGTTGCTTATTTTACCCCCATGGCATCGGGAAATCGTATGTTCTACGGAAGTCTGACAGAACAGGGCTGGTGTTGTGTGGCAAATGCTTATATTGCAGTTTTAGAGCATAACGAGAACACATTTTCCTACGATGATAATACAATCTTTGTTGATATGTACATGGATGCACTGCTTAATGATACTTCAAAGAAGGTTCGTATTGAGAATGAATATAAGCAAAGATTTGATGTTTCGGCTTTCAAAATCCATATTTATGATGCGGCAACCTTGAAGATGGCTTTCAGAGTTCCATGCTGGCAGGTAAAGGATTTTAACATAAGAGTAAATGGTAAGGAAGCAAAGGGCGAAGTCATAAATGGCTACTTCTTCATGTTCCAGAGTCTTAAAACCTCGGATTATGTTGAGGTGTTTATAAAGAAAGAACTGTATGTAAAGCGTTTTGACAGAAATCCCAAGCTTGTAAGCTTTATGTACGGTCCCTTCTTACTTGGCACTTCGTTTAATTCAGTAAGTCCGACACCGACAGTTTTGCAGCGAGGGATTATAGTCCCTAATAAGATTGATGAAATTAAATTCCCTCTTGAAATATACGGAACTGATATCGACAGTTGGGAACGCGAAATTTCAGCACATCTTCGCAAGGATGAAAGTGAAATGCTTTGGCAGTTTGACGATTCCATTGGTGGCGTCGAAGTTGTGTTAGCGCCTTTTTATATGCTGACTGAAGAAAACTACGGAGTTTATTTCAAACTTGTTGGAAACCATGCAGATTCAAAAACAAAGGTTGCAATAGCAGAAGGCGTAAATAATTGGAGAGACAGAAGAGAAAAGAAAGCTAAGCGCAAGGAAAAGAATGTAGAAAAATCAAGAGAAAACAAGCGTCGTAAGGCAGAAAGAAAGCGCCTTATGAGGGAAGAACGGAAATTGGTAAAAGGCAGAGGCCAGTCAGGCTTCGGCGAGTTCTTAAGTGAACATAAGGTTTTACTTCTCTTTATCGCCTGCCTTGTAATGCTTGCTGCAGCCATATTCCTGATTGTGTCAGCCTGGAGTAACTCTGAAAAGAATAAGGAAAAACTTGATTTGCTGTTTTTTGACAATTTAAGTAAAGCCGTTGTTGATTATAACAGCATTTATCAGAATGACTATACGGCAGGCATTTCGAAAATCGATGATGAGGAATATCTTTGCTTTTTCAATGATGATATAAGAGTCTTTTACAGAAATGCACATTCCTCAAAGAAGGGAAGCTGCAGAATTATTGTAGATAATACGAAGCAGTCAAAGACTTTTGATTGGGACTTTACTGTTGTTGGAGTAAATGATCTGACACCTAAATATATGAATGTGGACGGAAAGAAGATATTAATTCTTTCGTTCTATGATTCTATATATTCGTCAGATTATGTGGTTCATGCAGTTGATCTTGATACGCTTGAGGAAATTCCTTTTGAGCTTAAAAAGGAATCACTAAATAATTTAGTTACTGCTAAGAATTTTATAAAATCAGAGAATAAGCTGATGCTTTTAATGAGCTCGGCGAACAATGATTATTATGTAAAGCTTAATCCGGTTGACAAGCCGGCAGATGTATATTTCATTAATGAATTCGAATATTTGAATTATAAGATTGAAGAAACTTCGATGACGGTGGAAGCATATCTTAGAGTCGGAAGTGAGATGTATGTTGGCAAGGCTGTCGGAAGGATTGGTTATAAAGACGGAAGACTTGTTATAAATGAATTAGCTTTCTGCGGATTTTCTGAGGGAAGAGATGATTTGTATGATGGAAAAACAGTCATCACTCCGATAAAGAGAAACAGTCTGCTTTTGGAAAGAAATCTTACCAAGTCAGATGCCGGTGGATTTATTCTTATAGAAAAATAAGATTTATTCTCATAAAAAATAAGATTAGAATAATGATTTGAAGAAATGAAGGAAGACACAAAATGAATAAGAAAGCACAGAGTTTTATCAGATTAGCAGTTGTTGTTTTAGTACTTGCATTACTTGTAGTTTCGGCTTTGACCGGAAAGTTTGCATTAAAGAATGTTGGACTTGGACTTGACTTGGCAGGTGGTGTAAGCATTACCTATGAGGCACAGGGCAATGTTACACAGGAAGATATGGATGATACTATCTATAAGCTTCAGAAAAGAATTGCAAATTATGACAGCGAATCAGTTTGCTACCAGGAAGGTGAAAACAGAATTAATATTGATGTTCCCGGTGCAAATGATGCTGAAGAAGTATTGCGTACTCTTGGTAAGGCCGGTGCCATTTACTATATTGTGGGACCTGGTAATGTAGAAAAAGTTGGAGATAAATGGCAGCTTACCGAAGCAGGAAAGGCAATTTTTGAACAAGAGCCTGACGCCATTAAATCAGACAGCAATGTAATTCTTGATGGTTCACATATTGCATCTGCTAATGCTACCACAATTTCCAATAATGGTCTTCCAAAGTATATCGTAGAATTTAAACTCAATGAAGTTGGAACTTTAAGATTTGCTCAGGCTACAAAGCAGTTGATTGGATACAGCATTGCTATTGTTTACGATGGTGAAGTGGTTTCAGCTCCTGTTGTAAATACAGTTATTGATGGTGGAGAGGCTTACATTGAAGGTATGAACAGTATTGATGAAGCTAAAAATCTGGCTTCAACAATCCGTATCGGTGCTCTTCCTATCGAACTTAAGGAAATTAAATCAAGCGTTGTAGGTGCTACATTAGGTCAGGAAGCTATTTCAACCTCACTTCTTGCAGGTTCAATAGGTCTTGCTATCGTTATCCTTTTTATGATTGCATATTACAGAATCCCTGGTGTTGCAGCGAGCTTGGCTTTGATTATTTATATCGGTTTGATGATTTTCCTCTTAAATGCATTTGATATTTCATTAACCTTGGCAGGTGTTGCAGGTATCATCCTTTCTGTAGGTATGGCGGTTGATGCCAATGTCATTATTTTCCAGCGTATCAGAGAAGAGCTTGCAACCGGTAAGACAGTAATGTCTTCAATGCAGATTGGTTTTAACAAGGCTAAGTCTTCAATTATCGATGGCAATATTACTACACTTATTGCGGCAGCAGTTCTTTATTTTGTAGGAACAGGCTCAATTCAGGGCTTCGCTGTTACACTTGCAATTGGTATCATCCTTTCAATGCTTACTGCACTTGGTGTAACAAGATTTATTCTTTACACACTTTTTGGTCTTGGCTTGTCAGACGAGAAGCTTTATGGTGTTGCTAAAGAAAGAAAGCCCATTAATTTTGTTAAAAACGGCAAGTGGTATGCTATTGGTTCAGGTGCAGTAATTCTTGCAGGTATTGTTGGAATGCTGGTATTTGGCGCTGTAACAGGTGACTCACTTAATTTTGGTCTTGATTTCAAGGGTGGTACAAGCTTTACTGTTACTTTCCCTGATAAGTATTCAAATGATCTTACCGGTGAACTTGAAAAGTATGTAGCTGACAAGATTGGTAAGGTAGCAAATATTTCAAGAACAGATGGTGAAAACACCTATACCATTAAGACTGTTGAGCTTGAAGAAGAAACAAGAGATTTACTTATTTCAGCATGGGAAAGTGATTATCAGGTTGATCATGCTTTAATTCAGTATGACAGCATTAGCGGTACAATAAGTGGCGAAATGAGAAGTGATGCAATTAAAGCTGTTATCATAGCGACTGTATGTATGCTTATCTATATCTGGATTCGTTTCAAGGATGCAAGATTTGCAGCAAGTGCTGTTACCTGCTTAGTACATGACGTACTTGTGGTTATTACACTTTATGTATTTGCAAGAATCACAGTAACAAGTAACTTTATCGCCTGCATGCTTACACTTGTTGGTTACTCTATCAATGCGACAATCGTTGTATTTGACAGAATTCGTGAATCCGTTAACAAGCAGAAGGAAGAAGCTGCAAAATCACAGGGTTATGCAAAGAAGAAGGTTGAATTTGATTATGAAGCTATTACAAACAAGGCTATTACAGATACCTTGTCACGAAGCATCAATACTTCATTAACTACCTTTGTAATGGTATTCCTTATTGCTATACTCGGCGTTCAGTCTATCAGAGAATTTGCAATTCCTTTGATGGTTGGTTTGGTTGTTGGTACATATTCTTCAGTTTGCATCGCAGGTTCTTTCTGGTGCTTCCTTAAGAAGAAAATCGCTGATAAAGCACCTGAAGAAGACTATGACGACTATATGAAGCGCAAGGCAAATTTAAATAAGTAGTGGTTTTAAGTTTTGAAAAACACAGAATCGAAGTAATTCGATTTGAACAAATATGTTTGAATATGTATATTTGAATTTGCAGATTTAGGTTTAGAATGTACTTGATTAGAATTTGCAGATTCGAGCTTGGAATATGCTTAATTCGAGTAATATACTTGATTTGAATTAGTAGATCTGAATTTAGAATATGCCGGATTTGAATTAGTAAATTTGAATTTGGAATATACGAAATAGATTTTAAAGGGTTATAAACATGAAGGAAATGATTTTTGCTACAGGTAATGCAGGAAAAGTACGCGAAATACAGGAAATTCTTGCAGGTCTTGGAATTACTATTAAATCAATGAAGGAAGCCGGAATTAAGGCTGATATTGTTGAAGATGGAACAACTTACGAGGAAAACTCGTTAATTAAAGCAAGAGAACTTGTGAGGTTGACAGGTTTGCCTGCAATAGCTGATGATTCAGGAATTGAAATCAAAGCTATGGATTGGGGCCCCGGCATTTATTCAGCACGTTATCTTGGTGAAGATACATCTTACGACATTAAAAACCCTATTATACTTGAAAAACTCAAAGGTAAGACAGGGGATGAAAGAGCTGCAAGATATGTTTGTGCAGCAGCGTTATGTTTGCCTGATGGACGCGAGTTTACAACCAGAGCAGTATTTGACGGAGAGATTGCTTACGAGGCAAAGGGAAGCAACGGCTTTGGGTACGATCCCATATTCTACATTCCTTCTTTTGGTAAAACGACAGCAGAGATGTCACCTGAAGAGAAGAATGAGATAAGTCACAGAGGTAAAGCGTTCAGACAGTTAAGAGAAATAATCGAAAAAGAAGTTTATTAAACGGAGGATATTGATGGGAATTGACGAAAGCAGAGGAAAATTTTATGAGGTAGCAGCAAGAGAAGGTACTCCTAACTGGAATAAGCTGTCAATCAGAGAATCCAAATTAAGTGACAAGCCGGATGATGTGCGCACTCCCTTTGTGCGCGACTATACCCGCGTTTTGCACTGTCTTGCTTTCAGAAGATTGAAATCTAAAACCCAGGTTTTCTATTCAGGCGGTGGAAACGACCACATATGCACAAGAATAGAACATGTAATGCATGTGGAATCAGTAAGCTCGGGAATTGCGAAAACTCTTGGATTAAATGAGGAACTGACTCGTTCAATTGCTATTGCACATGATTTGGGACATTCGCCCTTTGGACACAGAGGTGAAACAGTTTTAAATGATTTGCTGGCAACTTCTTTAAATCAGATGATTAATGACGAAAACTCAGGTTTGACAGAGGATAAGCTTAAGAAGGAATATGGTGTTGATAAATCACAGCTTGAAGCCTTTGTAAATAATAAATCTGACAGGTCAAAAGCAATTAAGGTTTTCTGGCATGAAAAGAACGGTCTTCGATTGGTTGATAATATCGAATTTCTTGAAAATTCCAAAGGAAAGTTTAACAATCTTGATTTGACCTATGCAACCCGTGATGGTATTGTTTGCCATTGTGGTGAAGTTGATGACAATGCTTTGTTCCCAAGAACAGAGCTTGGAGATTTGTCAGAGATAGTCAGACCTGCACAGGTTAATGCAGCAACCTGGGAAGGCGTTGTAGTGAAAGTATCTGATAAGATTGCTTATCTTGGACGAGATATCGAAGATGCGATAAGGCTTGGATATCTTGACGGACATGATTTGAAGGCTTTAAAGGATTTGGCGAAGCAGACAAAAATAGGTGATGAGGAAAGAATCAAGAGAATTAACACAACCTCTATCATGGGTAAGATGATTGACAGTATTACAAGAAATTCAAGCCCTGAAAAAGGAATATGTTTCAGCCCTGAAGCTTATGAAACCATAAAACGAATTAAGGATTTCAATTATGAATATATTTACAGAAATCCTAAATTTGAAAGCGGTAATAAGTATTGTACTTTGGTTATCCAGGAATTATATAATTTCCTTGCAAGTAACTTTGAAACATCAGGCGTGGATACTTTAAGAAAGCTTGTATCAGAAAACTATTACGGCATGGGTTTTGTTAAGGAATTTGTTAATTTCTCGGTTAAACACAGCAACAAGTCTGTTATTGCTTTAATCGAAGAAGATAAGAACTTAAAGCTTCAGAAGAATACTTCGAGTTTGACTGAAAGTGATATGCTCCAGATCATTGCTATCGACAAATTCAGAGAAATGTTCAACTCAACTCAGGGCGCAAAGAAGGTATATGGTGACTTTATTAACAAGTTGACCTACATCCAGAGCGTAACTGACTTCATAGCCGGCATGACCGATGAATATGCAATCAAGAGCTTCAATGAAATTGTTATGATGTAAAAATAGGGCTTGCTTTTGGCAGGCCTTTTTTGTATAATAAGCACGCTGACAGAAAAGGGATTCCTGATTTGGAAGCGCAAAATATTATTCATACGTTCTGAATACATTATGGTTTGTCCAAATGAGAAGGCGGATGCACAGTACTCCTTGTGTTCGCATGGAGTTTTTTTATGCGATTAGGCGAAGTTTAAGCATATGCCATAGAATACTTATTTTTAATGAAGAAGTAAGTGGCTGTTGAAAGTGCGACGATGGAAGCTGATTGCAAAGGGCAGAAAGAGAGGCGAAAAATGGATGATGAGTCAAGACTTGCTTTGATTGGTATCGTAATTACTGAACCTGAAAGCACAAAGGCAGTTAATGAGATACTTCATGCATATGCGGATTATATCATCGGCAGAATGGGTATTCCTTATAAAAAGAAGAACCTTTCCGTAATCAGTATCGCTATTGATGCATCAACACAGATCATCAGCTCTTTGTCCGGAAAACTTGGTATGCTTAGTGGAGTTGCTGTCAAAACCATGTACTCAAAGTAGAATCTATGGCTGCGTGCAAAGAAATTTGTGGCAGAAGGACTGAAATGAACATTATTTCAGAATGGGACAGGAGAGAACATGAAAAAAAGATTTATGACATTGGCACTTTTATTAGCATTAGTGCTTTCATTTGCAGGTTGTGGTGAAAAAGAACCTGAAACAAAAAATGATGTACCTGAAAACTCTACACCTTCCATAACAAATACTGTTAAGGAAGAAAATGTTGAAGTTAAGACAGATGTAGTTGAAGAGCCTGTAGTACCGGTTAAGGCAGATCCTGCTGAATTAAAGGTAGCAGTGCTTAAAGGACCTACAGCTATTGGTATGGTTAAGCTTATGGACGAAGCAAAGAACGGCACAAGCTACAATAAGTATGAATTCCAGATTGCCGGTGCTGCTGATGAAATTACAGCATCTTTAATCAAGGGCGACTTACAGTTTGCATGTGTACCTGCTAACCTCGCAGCTACTCTTTATCAGAAGACAGAGGGTGGTGTACAGATTTGTGCAATTAACACACTTGGTGTATTGTATATTGTACAGACAGGTGACCAGGTTAAGTCAGTTGCAGATTTAAAGGGCAAGACAATTTACTCAACAGGTAAGGGCACAACACCTGAATATACATTAAGAACTCTTTTAACAAATGCAGGAATTGATCCTGACAAGGATGTAACAATTGAGTACAAGTCAGAAGCTACAGAAGTTGCTGCTATGCTTAACGGAACTACCGAACCTACTATCGCAATGCTTCCTCAGCCTTATGTTACAAGCGTAATGATGAACAACAAAGAGGTAACAATTGCATTAGATGTTACAAAGGAATGGGAAACACTTGATAAGGACAGTACCGTTGTTACAGGTGTTTTAGTTGTTAATGCAGAATATGCAAAGAATAACAAGGGCGTTGTTGAGAACTTCTTAGAGGAATATGAGAAGTCTGCAGGTTATGTAACAAATGTTGACAAGACCGCACAGTTACTTGAAAGCTTTGACATCTTTAAGGCAAAGGTTGCTGAAAAGGCAATTCCTTACTGCAATGTTACTTTTATTACAGGACAGGAAATGCAGACTAAGCTTAATGCATATTTAAAGACCTTATTTGATCAGAATCCTAAGGCGGTTGGTGGAAAAATGCCGGATGAAGGTATATTCTGGAAATAAGTTAAAAATGGTTATTTGCTCTTCATAAGAGAATAATGTAAGGCTTTATTACTTTATGAAAAATGAGAGAATAAAAAAACTTTTAACCGCAGGTTTTGTCACAGTATTTTGGATAATACTGTGGCAGCTTCTTGCGGTTTTTGTTAATAAAAAGGTTATTCTTCCCACTCCGTTTATGACATTAAAGGCTCTGTTGAGAATGATGTCGGACGGGGAATTCTATCTGACATTGCTTACTTCCGTAAGCAAAATCCTGCTTGGATTTTTCCTTGGATTGCTTGGTGGTATCATATTCGCAGTTCTTTCTTACAATGTTTCGATTGTTAGAAAGCTGCTGACACCTATGATTAGACTGATTAAGGCTGTGCCTGTTGCATCCTTTGTTATTTTGGTGTTGCTTTGGGTAGAGTCGAAAAATCTTTCGGTTATTGTTGTATTCTTAATGGTATTGCCAATTTCTTATACTAATCTTTTGACAGGCCTTGACAATCTTTCAAAGGAATTGCTTGAGATGGCAAAGGTTTTCAGGATGCGAAGTGGCTTAAAGTACCGTTTTATTTATTTTCCGGAACTTTTGCCGCAGATATTTGCTTCTATTTCAGTTGGACTTGGATTTGCAATTAAGTCAGGTGTGGCAGCTGAAGTTATAGGATTGCCGAATTTCTCACTTGGCAGACTTCTTTACGATTCAAAGCTTTATCTTATGTCAGATGAACTTTTTGCAATTACAGTGGTAATTGTCATTATCAGCTTTGTTCTTGAAAAAGTGGTTTTACTTTTATTGAATAAGTTAAGACAAAGACTTATTAATTTCAGTTTAAAAGAAGAAACCTTGAATTCTGGTATAGATGATTTCAAAGAATATGAAAAAATATCTGAAAATGAAGTTGCGGAAAAATCCGGAAATAAAGTAGAGAAAGCATCAGGAAATGAATCTTCAGTAAGTAAAGAAGAAAAGATGCAGAATGGAAATGACACAGATGATAGTGCACAGAAGGGGACTGTTGTTAGCGTAAAGAACATAAGCAAGTCTTTCAAAGCTGCTTCAGAGTTTGATGTATTCAGAAAGAATGAAAATAAAAAAGTGGTTTTCGATAATTTCTCCTATACATTTAATGACGGTATAACCTGCTTGACAGGACCAAGTGGAAGCGGAAAAACTACTTTGTTCAGATTGCTTTCAGGACTTGAAACTTTGGATAGTGGTAGTATTGAAGGAACAAGTGAAAAAACAGCTTATGTTTTTCAGGAGAACAGACTTATTGAGAATGCTTCAGCTTTGACGAATATTCAGGTTGTTAATCCTTTAATTTCTGTGGGGAAAATATTTGAAAGCATGGAGTTAGTTGGCCTTGATAAAGAAAATAATCAGGCAGTAAGCACATATTCCGGTGGTATGAAACGAAGGGTTGCGATTATTCGCACAATGCTTTCGGATGCAGCTCTTTTATTACTTGACGAGCCTTTTACGGGGTTAGATGAGGATAGTAAGAAGAAAACTGCGGATTTCATAAAGAAGGAAAGGTGTGGCAGGACAATGGTAGTTGCCTTGCATAATAGTGACGAGGCAGAACTGTTAGGCTCAGAACTGATTCGATTATCAGGTGAATAAAGGGAAAACGAGCAAGAATTAGCATAAGGAAATCGTTGAGATGTAATAATTATAAATTTATATATATTAAAATTACCTTAAATATAGCTCACAGGATTTATTTTGCAAATGCATTGTAGTATAATTGCATAAAATCCTGTGAGTTTTTTGTGAGGTGGAAATGCCAATAAAGGTTGATCATGAAAAGTTAAGAAGCGGAGGAATGTGGACCTCCTTAGATGAAGAAGAAAAAAATAATAAAAGTGAAGATAGAAACAATAAAAGTGATAATGACTACGTTTTTGACGACATTGAGGATTTAAAGGTTGTTGAAGAAAGTGATTTGAAATTAAGACAGTTTATTAATACTTTGGTTCCGGGTGATATCGTTACAGTAGACAGATATGGCCTTTTTTCACATAGCGGAATTTATGTTGGTGATGACAAGGTTATCCATCTTGCAATGGATAAGAAACATCCTGAGATAAAGAAATTATATGTGCATGAGGCGGATTTTGAAGACTTTCTGTTAGGCCCATTTGAAGGATTAAAAGGTTTTGTTGGAAGTACCGTTAAGGCAAATTATGTTGAAAAATTAGGTGTTTTGGACTTGAATAATATTGCCTTAAAGAATGGGAAACATAGAACTTTTGTTAAATTGCTTGAAAGTCATCCTGAACTATTTGCAAGTGATGATGAAAAACAGCTATTAATGGATATTTTCACATATTCTAATGAAGAAGTGGTTGCAAGAGCAAAATATGTAGCAGAACATGGAGTATATGACTTGCCTTGTGAACATGGTGAAGGCTGGGCTGAACAAAATTACAGTACCTTTGGTCATAATTGTGAACATTTCGTAATATGGTGCAAGACAGGCATCAGTCGTTCGGACCAGATGGAAACTGTGTTAAAAGCTTTTTCAAAGTTTGGCGAGGAAGTAATAAATCGTCCTGTTTTCATTGTTAAAAAGGTTGCTCATTATACAAAGAAAGCTGTGGAAAAGTTTGGTGAGATAGTACAGGAAAGCATTGAAAGCATTAAGGCTGCCAAAGATGAAAGTGTTTTGACTGAAAAGGATGCAGATATTTTTTACATTGAGAAAAAAGATGAGTAATATAAGCAGAATTTCAGTGCTATTCTTTGATATAAAGCTTGAAAAAGGCGTTGTATTGTGT
>JAKSSA010000029.1 GCA_024403335.1 Lachnospiraceae bacterium | reverse complement strand
ACATGATTATCAACTTAAGAGAGGATGAAGTTGTAAGAGAAACTCTTGATGAGCTTGGTGTTGATTTGAACGTGATCGAAGATGAAGAACCTGATGCAGCTTTGGGAAATGGCGGTTTGGGCCGTTTGGCAGCATGTTTCCTTGAATCACTTTCAACTCTTGGTTATCCTGCTTATGGTTGTGGTATTCGTTACAAATATGGTATGTTCAAGCAGGCTATTAAAGACGGTTTCCAGGTAGAAAAGCCCGATGACTGGTTAAGAGACGGAAATCCTTTTGAAATCAAGAGAAGTGAATATGCTGTAGAAGTTAAGTTTGGCGGATATCCCAAGATGGTTATTGACGAAAACGGACGTGAAGTTTTCACTTTGGAGGATTATCAGTCAGTACTTGCTATTCCTTATGATTTCCCTATCGTTGGATACGGAAACAAAGTTGTTAATACATTGAGAATATGGGATGCAGAAGCAATCAACAATTTCAACCTTGAAAGCTTTGACAAAGGTGATTATAAGAAGGCGGTTGAGCAGGAAAATCTTGCAAGAACCATTTGCGAAGTTTTGTATCCTAATGACAATCATTATGCTGGTAAGGAGCTTAGACTTAAGCAGCAGTATTTCTTTGTATCAGCTTCAGTTCAGAGAGCTGTTTCAAAGTATATGGAAACTCATGATGATATCAAGAAGCTTCCTGAAAAGGTAGTTTTCCAGCTTAATGATACTCATCCTACCGTAACAGTTGGTGAGTTGATGAGAATTTTGCTCGATGAATATTATCTTACATGGGATGAAGCATGGGAAGTTACAACAAAGTGTGTTGCTTATACTAACCATACAATTATGTCAGAAGCACTTGAAAAGTGGCCTATCGAATTATTCGAAAGACTTCTTCCTCGTGTTTATCAGATTATTGATGAGATTAATCGCCGTTTTAATCTTCTTATCAGAGCAAACTATCCTAATGACGAAGAAAAGATTAAGGCAATGGCAATTCTCTACAATGGTCAGGTAAGAATGGCTAATCTTGCAATATGTGCCTCATATTCAGTAAATGGTGTTGCAAGACTCCATACCGAAATTCTTAAGAATGAGCAGTTGAAGGATTTTTATCAGTTATGGCCTGAAAAATTCAACAATAAGACAAATGGTATTACTCAGAGAAGATTCCTTCTTCATGGTAATCCTTTACTTGCTTCATGGGTTACAAAGCAGATTGGTGACGAATGGATTACAGATTTGTCAAAGCTTGAAAAGCTTCTTCCTTTGGCTGATAATAAAAAGGCTCAGAAGGAATTTATGGATATTAAGCGCAAGAACAAGGAACGCTTAGCTGATTATATTTTAAAGCATAATGGAATTGTTGTTGATCCTGATTCAATTTTTGATGTTCAGGTAAAGAGACTTCATGAATACAAGAGACAGCTTTTAAATATTTTGCACGTTATCTATCTGTATAAGCAGCTTTTGAAGAATCCGGATACAGAATTTACAAAGAGAACCTTTATCTTTGGCGCAAAGGCATCTGCCGGATACAGAAGAGCAAAGGCAATCATTAAGCTTATTAATTCAGTTGCAGATGTAGTAAACAATGATCCTGTAGTAAATGGAAGAATAAAGGTTGTATTTATTGAAAACTATCGTGTTTCAAATGCAGAAATTATTTTTGCCGCTTCTGATGTATCAGAGCAGATTTCAACAGCCTCAAAGGAAGCAAGTGGTACAGGTAACATGAAGTTCATGCTCAATGGTGCTGTTACTATTGGAACCATGGATGGTGCGAATGTTGAAATTGTTGAAGAAGCAGGCGCTGAGAACGAAGTTATATTCGGTTTAAGCTCAGAAGAAGTTATTGCATTTGAAAAGAACGGACAGTACAGACCTCGCGACATCTACGAAAGCAACTATGAGATAAAAGAAGTTGTAGACTCCTTGATTGATGGTACTTTCTCAGGTGGAGATACAGAACTTTTCAGAGAACTTTATACTTCTTTGATTGACAGTAATGGTTACGAGAAGGCCGACCAGTACTTTATTCTTAAGGACTTCGAAAGCTACAGGGACGCACAGAAGAGAATTACAGAATTTTATAATGACAAGCAAAGATGGGCTAAAGCAGCTATCACAAATGTTGCCAAGTCAGGAAAATTCTCTTCAGACAGAACAATTGAAGAATATGTTAAGGATATTTGGAAACTTGAAAAAGTTAAATTGGATTAATAAGTAAAGTAAGCTTCCTGCAAAAAATTGCAGGAAGTTTTTCAATCTTTGAAAATGATTGAAAAGGAGTGAAGGCACATGACAGACGGTGAAAATCAGGTATTTTCAGGCACAGATGGTGAAAAATACAGATTTTGCAAGCGGTGTCTGATAAAAGACATTGGGGACAAAGAACTGATAAAAACTGTTGCAGATTATATTGACAGAATTTCTCCTGATATTAAAGCAGATGACGAGCTTTATAAAATGCGCCTTGAATGCTGTAAAAACTGCGAAAATCTTCTTCATGGAGTCTGCAAAAAATGTGGGTGCTATGTTGAGATGAGAGCTGTAGTTAAGAATAATTACTGTCCTGATGTTAAAAAGAAATGGTAAGATGATTAAGAAGCTATATAGAATTAAGCTTTATTGTGAGGAAGACAGGATAATTTGTAAAATATTAAGTTAAAGAGAGGGTAGAAAATGATTAGGCGATATATATACGGAAATCCCTTTATTACAGAGGCAGTCGTTAAATGTATTGAGAAAGAGAACAATGCTTTGCCATATTTTGTTACTGAAAAGAAGATAAATGATAATGGTGAAGAGTATTTGAAATTCAGCCTTAATATGAAACGAAATGACATGATTTTCGGGTTGGGCGAAAATGTCGGTGGTATTAATAAAAGAGGAAAAGAGTTTATCTCATATTGTACAGATGAGTCAGGTCATAATGAGGACAAAAGATCACTTTATGCAGCTCACAATTTCATTCTTTATAAAGGTGAGAATAACTTTGGCTTGTTTGTTGATACTCCCGGAAAGGTTGTTTGGGACTTGGGATTTACTGATTCAAATCTTTTAACGATTTCTTTATCTGATGTAAATGCAAATATTTATCTGATAGAAAATTGCAGTGCAGCAAATCCTTGTAAAGATGAAAACAGATTTGGAAATGATAATTTAGAGTCTTCAAGTGAATATGAAAAAATAGTTTCTGAATTCAGAGAACTTATTGGAAAAAGCTATGTACCACCTTTTTGGGCTTTGGGCTATATTCAGAGCCGCTGGGGCTATAATGAGCCAAAGGATTTTAAGTATATTCTTGAAGAATACCGTAAGAATAATATTCCTATCGATGCTTTTTGCATGGACATTGATTACATGGAGGAATATGAGGACTTTACTGTAAACAAAAAGTTTTTCCCTGATTTTGAGGGCTTTGTATCGGAAATGAAGAATGAAGGAGTCCATTTAATTCCGATAATTGATGCCGGAGTAAAGATAAAAGAGGGATATAAAACCTACGAGGAGGGCGTTGAGTCAGAGTATTTTTGTAAGGAAGAAAACGGAAAGAATTTTGTTGTTGGTGTTTGGCCAGGCAAAACACATATGCCTGATTTTCTTAACAGAAAAGCCTCAGAATGGTTTGGGCAAAGCTACAAATTCCTTATAGATAAGGGCATTGACGGATTTTGGAATGACATGAATGAACCTGCAACCTTCTACTCTGAGCAGGGGCTTAAAAAAGCCTGGGAATATGTCTTAAGCTTTAAAGATAAGGAACTTGACATCTATAATGTGTTTAATTTAAGAGGAGTTTTTAATTCTGTTGCAAATAATCCTGAAGATCATAAGCTTTTTTACCATGATTTGACTGAAACTTTAAAGGATATGCGAAAGGAAATCGCTGAGGGTAAAGCAACAGGATATGATCTTGAAGATATAAAGCGCTGTGAAAATTTCCTTGAAAAGACGGAAAATGGTTTCAGAGTGCGCCATGATAAGGTTCATAATGTTTTTGGCTTTAACATGACAAAGGCTGCGATGCAGGAATTTGAAAAATTAAGCAGTGAAAAAATCCTTCTTTTTTCGAGAGCTTCATATATAGGTATGCACCGCTATGGCGGCATATGGACAGGAGATAACTGTTCTTTGTGGGGACATTTGCTGATGAATGTTAAAATGATGCCTTCACTTAATATGTGCGGATTTTTGTATTCCGGTGCTGATACAGGTGGATTTGGTGGTCATTGTCAGAAGGAACTGATGGAGAGATGGATAGCATTTTCCATTTTTACTCCGTTATTTAGAAATCATGCAGCCTGGGATACAAGAGAACAGGAGCTTTTCCGTTTTGGCGATATTGAGGAATTTGCAGGTATTATTCGTTTAAGATATAGATTACTTCCTTATATTTACGAAGAATACATGAAGGCAGTTGAGAACAACAAGTGCTTGTTTAAACCTTTGTTCTTTGAATATGACAGCGATGAAAGAGTATATGAAATTGAAGACCAGCTGCTTTATGGCGACAGTCTGATGATTACTCCTGTTGTTTGCGAAAATGCAAGGGGAAGAATGGTTTATTTACCTGAGGAAATGCTTTTTGTTAAGTTTAAGGGTGATGTTGTTGTCGAAAATAAGGTAATGGAAAAGGGAGACCATTATATTAAGGTAGAGGTTGACGAAGTACCTTTATTTATAAGAAAAGGCAAAGAGCTCAAGCTTTGTGAAAGTGCAAAATGCACAAAGGAACTTGATATGAACAATCTTACAACTATTGCCTTTAAGTAACAGTAAAAAAGAATTGATAAGCTTTTTTGAGTGAAAAATTATAATCTGCTTTTTATTCAATTTTAGTTTAAGTAAAAAGTTTATTTCCAGTTTGAAAAACACTTTATGAAGTGGCGTTTACTCTTACAAAAAGGGCAAGTATTCAATTTTATAACGACAAATGATAATAAAATGGTTGACATGGATTGTGGGTGTATGTTACAATAACCACCCGTGAAAGTTTTTGCGCGGATGACATCCCGCAATAGTCGCTTAGGCGACACACCTTGCTCGCTATGCGGGCCAATAGACCAGAAGGAGGAAAAAAGCAATGGCAAAGTATGAATTGACAGTTGTTGTAGCAGGAAATGTTGAAGAAGAAACATTGGTTGCAACATTGGAAAAGAGCAAATCATTCATTACTGACTTTGGCGGACAGATTACTGACGTTAAGGATTATGGTAAGAAGAGACTTGCTTATGAGATTCAGAAGCAGACAGAAGGTTATTATTACTTCATCCAGTTTGATGCTGAAACTACTGTTCCTGCTGAAATCGAAGCAAGACTTCGTATTCAGGAGAATGTCATCAGATTTATGTGCGTGAGATTAGACGAAGAGTAGGAGGTTTTTCATGAACAAAGTTGTTTTAATGGGAAGACTTACAAGAGATCCTAATGTTACACGTAACAATGACATCGCACTTGCAAGATTTACAATTGCTGTTGACAGACAGTTTGCAAGAAGAGATGAACAGGGTAATGCTCAGGCAGATTTCATCAGCTGCAAGGCATGGAGAAAGACTGCTGAGACAATTGAAAAATATGTTCACAAGGGAACAAAAATACTTCTTGAGGGACGTATTGAGACAGGTAGCTATCAGAAGGACGGACAGACCGTTTACACAACAGACGTTGTTGTAGACAGCTTCGAATTCTGCGAAAAAGCAGGAGCAGATGCAAGTGGTACAGAATATCCAAGCAGCAGTTCATCATCTAATTACAATGATAACAGTGGCTTTATGAATATTCCAAGTTCAACTGATGACGATTTACCGTTTAACTAACATCAAATATTAATGGAGGAAAAATACTATGCCTAACTAAAGACAGGGTAGACCTGATAAGCAGGATAAGCTTGACGGTTTCAAGAAGAGACCTATGCGCAAGAAGAAAAAAGTTTGTGAATTCTGCGCAAACAAGAATGCAGACCCTACAGATTACAAGGATGCTGCTAAGTTAAGAAAGTTCGTTTCAGAATGTGGTAAGATTTTACCCAGAAGAAATACAGGTACATGTGCAAGACATCAGAGAGCCATTACACTTGCTGTAAAGCGTGCTCGTCAGATTGCAATTTTACCTTTCGCAGTAAAGTAATTATTAAATCATTGGCCTCCGTTTATCGGAGGCTTTTTTGTTGCCTTTGCTGCTTTTTGTTGCCTTCTTTGTTGTTGTATTTGGTTATACTTATCTGATTGCAAGCTGCAACATTAATCTAAAAATTACTGCAAACACATTAGTCTAAAAAATACTGCAAGCATATTAGTCTGAAAATTTAGTGTGGAAATTGACACACATATTTGATATACTATATTGATTATAACTATTTCAAAAAATAATGATGTTTTATAAGCTTCGGCAGAATTTTGGAAAAGTTCAAAGGCATTGGGAAAAGAGGATAAATCAATGATTACTGTAGCTCCTTCATATGATAATTGCAAAATCATGGGCAGACACATGTTCCGGAATAGTGTTTTATACATTGATTTTTCTGCATCTTATGTTGAATTTGAGTTTACAGGAAAGAAATTTTCAGCAGTAATTCGTACTGATAATGCAAAAGGACTTGAAATTTTCGTTGCATCTGTTGGCGTTATGATAAATGGAAAATTCGAAAAACGTTTCGCATTGGATGAGGATGTTAAGGAATATGTACTTTTTGAGTCAGAAACTGAAGAAAAGGTAACTATCAGACTGATTAAGCTTTGCGAAGCGGCATTTGGCAAGATGGGTATTATTTCGTTCATCCATGATGGTATAATGAAACCAACAGCTTATAAGAATAAAAAAATTGAGTTTATCGGAGACTCAATTACCTGTGGCTATGGTATAGAAGCTAAAAATGAAAACGAAGGTTTTTCAACAAAGATTGAGAACCCGTATCTGGCATATGCGGTACAGACAGCAGAGAGCTTTGATGCAGATTTTCAGTTGGTTTCCTGGAGTGGCAACGGAATTGTTTCAGGTTCAATACCTAATGATGTTGATGAAGCAAGTGACAGCTTTTTAATTCCATATGTTTATCAATATACAGATGCCGGAGGAAGCAGTTTTGCTGGTGATGAGGAATTTGAAGAGTGGGATTTCTCAAAATTTCAGGCTGATATTGTTGTAATAAATCTTGGCACTAACGACTGTACTTATACAAGAGGCAGGGAAGACAGAGAAACTGCGTTTGAGAAGCTTTACATTGATTTTATTGATTACATACATAAACACCAGCCCAAAGCAGAAATAATCTGTTCACTTGGAGTTATGGGACAGGAATTATGTCATGTTATTAAAAGAATGGTAGATAAGCTTTCAACAACTGACAAAAAGGTACACTACCTTGAGTTTGAAGTTCAGAAAGCAGAAAACGGATATGGTTCAGATATGCATCCGTCACTTGCTACTCATAATCTCATGATGAAGGCTTTGAGAGAAAAAATTATAAGTCTGAACATTACAGGCTATGATAAATAATTAAAGAGAAGTAAAGAGTAGTAAAGAGTAGTAAAGAGCACTAAAGGAAATTATAAAAGGACTTATTAAACGATTAAAATCAGACATTTACTGATGATAAATCATATTACGGAATTTGCAAATAATAAAAAGAGCGTATATGAAAAAAACAGGTAAAGGAAACAGATGAAAAATACGTTTTTACTTACAAGAAAAATGAGTAGCTATCTCAGATGGCCGTTGCTTTTAACACCGGTTGTATTTGTAATGGCAGTGGTTCTTGCGGTATTTGACAAAGAAACCATAAGGATATCGTTGCCATTTGTTACGATTTATTTTCTTACAGCCATGATTGTATGGACTTTAAACAAGGATTATATTTTTAACGATTTGGTTAATTTTGCGATGACCTTTGGTATAGCGCAGAATGAAGTACTTACTTCACTCTCAATACCTTTTGGTATCATGAATTCGCATTACGGACTTGTTTGGGAAAATGATTCCATGAAGGAAATTATTTCAAAACAGTATTCAGCTTCAAAATCACTTAAAACCATCATGCCAAACCTTGAGTTTCCATGTTTGCCAAATCTTGAGCAGGATGTTTTTACAAGGATTAAGTATAATGATAAGCATTATCGTGTAGAGCTTCGTGCTTTGGATTTAAACAAGCTTTTTGATGATAATCTCTGGAATATCAGGGCAGGCTTTGGCTCACCTAATGATGATTTATATACAATCGCATTTTATGATGAAACAGAATATGTTAAGCTTAACGAGACTTATAATGAAGAAAAGGTTGATATAGGATATCTTTATGTGGATAACTATGAAGAAACCTTTAATCAGGCGGATGAAATGAGAAGATCTGTTGCAACAGGTAAGCTTGAAATGGCTATTACAGAGTTCTTTGCAGACACTGATACAATTATCAGAAAGACAGATAAGGATAAGTTTATATTTATTTTCCGTCACAAATATCTTAAAGAGTTTGAAAAAGACAGATTTGATATTCTTGATACTGTAAGAAACATGAAAGGTTTACCAGGCAGAGTTACTGTATCAATAGGTATCAGCCAGGAGCCTGCAGATTATACTTCAGGCCTTGAAGATGCGAAGAAGGCTATTGATCTTGCATTGGCAAGAGGCGGTGACCAGGCGGTAATCAGAAAAGGCACAGATACTCGTTTTTATGGCGCAAAGACCTCTCAGAATTCAAGAAATACTCTGGCAAAGGCAAGATTGTTTGCTTTCCATTTAAGAGATATTATAAAAGACAGTGACAAGGTTATCGTAATGGGGCATTCAAATCCTGATGCTGACTGCCTTGGAGCAGCTATGGGTATTTGGAGAATAGCAAAAACTTTAGGTACTAAATGTCATGTTGTAACAGGTGAAAACATGCAGGCCATTAAGTCTTTGATGGACCGCTTTAAGGATAAGCCTGATTATGATAACGAAGATTTTATTGGTGAAGAGTCTGTTACAGATGTTATTACTTCAAAATCACTTTTGATTGTTGTAGATGTTAATCGCCCGTCAAGAACCTTTATGCCGTCAATTACAGGACTTTTCAGTAAAGGCTGTATTATTGACCACCATCGCCAGACAGCAGAGGCGGATGATGCATTTAGCGAAAAATATGAATTTTACATTGAACCAAGTGCTTCTTCAACAAGTGAAATGATAGCTGAACTTTGTCAGTATATTAATCCACCGGTTGAATTGTCAGAACTTGAAGCTTCAGCAATGTATGCAGGCTTGATGATTGATACAAATAATCTTACAACAAAGATGAGTGCCCGTTCTTTTGAAGCTGCAGCATATATGCGTAAGTGTGGAGCGGACCTTACGATGATAAGAAAAATGTTCCGAATTGATTCGGCAGAATATATTTCAAGAGCAAAGGTTGTTGCAAATGCAGAATGCTATCGTGATCATTACATGTTCGCAGTACTTCCTGATGATCTTGAGACAGAAAATGCATCAGTTTTAGCATCACAGGTAGGTAACGAACTGATGAACATTAACAGCGTTAAAGGTGCATTGGTATTTTATAAAACCCCTACAGGAGTATCAATTTCTGCGAGGTCTATCGATGAATTTAACGTACAGGTACTGATGGAAGCTTTCCATGGAGGCGGGCATATGAGTGCGGCAGGCGCTCAGGTGGCAGATGCTACAATTGAAGAGGTTATTATGCAGGCCAAAGAGGAAGTTGATCGCATGATAGAAGGAGGAAGAAGATAATGGAAATAATTTTGCTTGAAGATGTTAAGTCACTTGGAAAGAAAGATGAAATAGTAAAGGTAAGTGACGGATATGCAAGAAACTTTATTCTCCCTAAAAAGCTTGGTGTAGAAAAGACACCTAAAACCGTAAAAGAGCTTGAGGAAAGAAAAGCTTTAGAGGCAAAAAGACTTAAAGAAATTTTAGACGAAGCAAAAGCTTTGGGTGCTAAATTAAAAGAGCAGAAGGTATATGTTAAAATTAAGGGCGGTGAAAACGGAAAGATTTTCGGTTCTGTATCGTCTAAGGAAATAGCAGTTGCCTTGAAGGAACAGACAGGAGTTGAAGTTGACAAGAAGAAACTTGTGGTTGCTGATCCTATTAAGAATTTTGGTGTATACAATGTTCCTATAAAGCTTCATCCTCAGGTAACAGTGGAAATATCTGTACATGTTGAAGCAGTATAATTTTAGAGCAGGTAATATAAAATATATTTAAAAAAAGTAATATATTTTTAAAATATGTAGTAAAATCATAAACAATCATGATTGGACATGAAGCAGGGAATATTACACAAAGAATATATTATTCTTATTAAAAAATATTTTTGAAAAGAGTAAAAAGATGGCAGCAGATGAATTGATTAAGAGAAACATACCTTATAGTGAAGATGCAGAAAGAGCTGTATTGGGTTCAATGCTGCTTAATTATGATGCCATCATAACAGCTATTGACACTCTTGGTGAAGATGATTTTTACAATCCTACCAATAAGGCTATGTTTTCTGCTATTAAAGAAATCTTTTCTGAAGGAAAAGCAGTTGATATAGTGGTTTTACAGAATGCTTTAATGGCGCGTAATGTGCCGGAAGAATATTATAGTCTTGAATATCTTGATTTGCTGACAAGAACGGTTCCAAGCAGCCAGGAAATTGAACATTACGCTAATATTGTAGCAGAAAAAGCAACCTTAAGACAGCTTATTAAGGCTACAGAAGAGATTCAGAGGGATTGTTATAAAGGAAATGACAAACTTGTTCAGCTTTTAGACACCGCAGAACGTAAAATATTCGAAATTTCACAGAGAAAGAGCACAACACATTTTGAAGATATGCCTTTAATTATGCGAAGAGTAGTTAAAAATATATCGAGCCTGTCTTCAAATCAGAATTCTATTACAGGCATTCCAAGCGGTTTAAGAGAGTTAGACTCAAAGACTGCCGGCTTTCAGAATTCGGACTTTATTCTTCTTGCTGCAAGACCTGCAATGGGAAAAACCGCTTTGGCTTTGAATTTTGCATTAAATATTGCTTTGGATTCACAAAAAAGTGTTGCATTTTTTTCGCTTGAAATGTCAAGAGAACAGCTTGCAAACAGATTGCTTGCGATGAACTCAGGCTTGAATCTGAAAAACATGAGAAGCGGTGGATTAAAAAATTCAGAGTGGGTGCAACTTGTTGAATCGGCTGAAAATGTATCTAAGGCCAAACTTATGATAGATGATACCCCTGGTATTTCTTTACAGGATTTACGAAGCAGAGCAAGAAAAATGAAGATGGATCATGGGCTTGATATGATAATGATTGACTATCTTCAGCTGATGGTATTTGGGAAGCAGAAATTTGAATCAAGACAGCAGGAAATATCAGCTATTTCAAGAAATTTAAAGGAACTCGCAAGAGAATTAAATGTTCCTGTATTGGCACTTTCACAGCTTTCAAGAGACGTTGAAAAGAGGGCAAAGGGTGGAAGCGGAAAAGATAAAACAGGCAATCTTGATGAATTAAAGCCTATGCTTTCAGACTTGAGAGATTCAGGTGCAATAGAGCAGGATGCGGATATAGTAATGTTTATTTTCCGCGAAGCATATTATACAAAAGACAGAAGTAAGGAAAATGAGGCGCAGATTATTATTGCCAAGCACAGAAACGGTCCTACGGGTGAAGTGAACGTTTGCTGGGAAGGCAGTAAGCAAAGATTCTCCGATGCAGTTAAGAAGAAGGAGGGAAACAATGAAGTTTGAGAAAATAAATGACAATCAGGTTAAGTGCTTTATAGGTGCAAAAGACCTTGAAGAAAAGAAAATTAAACTTTCAGAGCTCGCTTTTGGAAATGACAAGACTCAGCAGTTTTTGAGAGAAATAACTGAAAGAGCAAACTTTGAGGTTGGCTTTGAAGTTGGAAATTGTCCTTTGATGATTGAAGCAGTTCCTATTACAGAGAAGGAAACAATTCTTTATATTACAAAGGTTAATGAAAACGGACCGATTCAGATGAACAAATCCATGGGACAGAATCCGAATGCTAATGCTAATGATATTCAGGATATGGGACAGAAATCCCTGAAAGGAAAGCAGGATATCATTAACAGGGCAGAAGAATTCAAAAAACAGCTTTTGGATGTGGTTAAAAATGCCATGAGCATGGGAAGACCTAAGGAAGAAAATGGCCTGAAGGACTTAAATGCAGGGCGATTTCCTTCAGAAATTCCATCAGATGCAGATTTCTCAGATGATAATTTCGAAACGATAGAATTGGATGACAATGATGTTGATGATTTCGAACTTGAAAAGGAAGATGAAGGGGTTTTAGACAACCTTTTTGAAAGTGATTCTCTTGATAAGATGATAGAAGTTAGTGCATTATTAAATGGAAGAATGGATGCTTTAACAACATTGTTTTACCTTGAAAATGCAGGAAGATATTTCTTGAGAGTTCAATATCGTACAGACAAGAATTCGTCAATTTGTTATGACAGCGTTTTAAATGATTATTTGCATAAATGCCACAATAGTGAAATGCTGACAAGATCTCTTTATGAGCATGCAAAAGTAGTAATTTCAGAGGAAGCTGTTGAAAAATTGGCACAGTTAAAATAATAACAAAAAACGAAAAAAGCAGAATGATAGCGGCAGAATAGTAGAAGTAAAAAAATTGAAGTAAATAATAGAAAAATCGGACTGAGTAATCAGTCCGATTTATTTTGCACTTTGTGTTAATCAATAAATGCTTAGATTAGTTTTCGCTGATAGCACCTGCAGGGCACTGGCTAGCGCAAGCACCACAATCAAGACATGCATCTGCATCGATAACGTACTTGTCATCTCCTTCACTAATTGCACCTACGGGGCACTGTTCAGCACAAGCACCACACTGCATGCAATCATCACCAATTTTATATGCCATTTTTTTGTCCTCCTACTATTATATTTTCAAATATCTCTTTAATGGAAGATATTAGAATTTGAAATAAAAATTACTTGATTTCATTGAGCTTCTTGAGAAGTTCATCAGCGTCGATACCATGAACCATACAAGCTTCTTCAATAGTTTCTGCCTGAGCTGAAGGGCATCCGAAACAATGCATTCCTGCTTCCAAAAGTACAGGAATAATGTTACGGTTGATGCTTAAAGCTTCACCGATAGTCATATCTTTTCTAAACATACTATTACCTTCTTTCATTTAATGGGCACTTCCCATATTCAGCGCTTATTTTATTATAAATAGATACCAAAGTCAAGAGCATTTCCCTTTTTTACTATTTTGTCTAAAAAATCGTTTGACACCTTGTATTTTTATATGGTACAATACACAGGCTATTGGAAGCGGCTTTTTTTAGTGCTGAAAATTTTATGTTTTGACCGCGTAATTTTGTAATCAGTCTCAGGTTATAACGTGAAACGGCCAATGCTTCTAACATATACCTTTGGCAAAAAAGAGCTCTACACACGAATATTACGGAGGTGAAGTGTCGTGCGAGTTAAGATTACATTGGCGTGTCAGGATTGCAAACAGCGCAACTATAACACGACTAAAGAAAAGAAAAATCATCCTGACCGTATGGAAACAAAGAAGTATTGCAGATTCTGTAAGAAGCATACGGTACATAAGGAAACTAAGTAATTGATCGAGAAAGGAGAAAGTTATGGCAGACAACACACAGACAGCCAAGGTAAAGAACAGCTGGTTTAAGGGTTTGAAGTCTGAACTCAGAAAGATTTCATGGCCTAAGTGGAGCCTTGTTTTCAAGCAGGCAGCTGCTGTTATTGTTATTACAGTCATTCTCGGTCTCATCATTGCAGGTTTAGACAAGTTAATTCAGATTTGCCTTTCAACTATTATGTAGTTGAAGATATCGTTTGACTTGAATAATAAGTAAACAAAGTAAGGGTGACAAAATGGCAGAAGCAAAATGGTACATTGTTCATACACAGACAGGGTATGAAGATACAGTAGCAAGAGACATCGAAAAGACAAGTGAAAACTCGAATCTCAGAGACCGTATTCTTGAAGTACGTGTTCCTAAGAAAAAGGTTATTATCCACAAGGATGGCAAAGTTAAGGAAAAAGAAGAAAAGCTTTATCCTGGTTTTGTAATGATTCACATGGTTCTCGATGAGCAGACCTGGTACGTTGCAAGAAATGCACGTGGCGTACGTGGTTATGTTGGACCCGGAGGAAAGCCGGCTCCTTTGACTGAAGAAGAAATTGCTAATATGGGTCTTGAACCTGTTGAAGAAGAAATCTTCGATTTCCAACTTGGAGATTTGGTGCAGGTTATTTCAGGACCTTGGGCAGGTACCAATGGTGTTATTAAATCTATTAACCAGAAGAACAAGAAAGCAGTTATTAATTGCGATATGTTCGGTAGAGAAACACCGGTTGAACTTAAATTCACAGAATTTAAGAAGTACTAATAGTCGAAAGACTTTTGAGACCACAAACAAGTTCCTTTTGTTTCAGGGAGCTTAGGTCTCGTGGGAGGGATTCCCGTTAATACCACATTATTAGGAGGTAAGCTATCATGGCTAAAAAAGTTACAGGTTATATCAAATTGCAGATTCCCGCAGCTAAGGCAACTCCGGCACCCCCGGTAGGTCCTGCTCTTGGCCAGCATGGTGTAAACATTGTTCAGTTTACAAAGGAATTTAATGCAAGAACAGCAGGACAGGAAGGTATGATCATTCCTGTTGTAATCACTGTTTATGCAGATAAGAGTTTCAGTTTCATTACAAAGACTCCCCCGGCAGCAGTATTATTAAAGAAGGCTTGCAATCTTCAGTCAGCATCTGGCGTTCCTAACAAGAACAAAGTTGCTCACATTTCTAAGGCAGAAGTTAAGAAGATCGCAGAGCTTAAGATGCCTGACCTTAATGCAGCATCCGTAGAATCAGCTATGAGCATGATTGCCGGAACAGCACGCAGTATGGGTATTGTAGTTGATGATTGATTAGAAAAAAGTGGGAGGGCTTGACCCGTTTGACCACCAGGAGGTAAATAATGAAAAGAGGAAAAAAATATCAGAATGCTGTAAAGCAGTTTGACAAGACTCAGACATATGATGTTAGCGATGCAGTTTCAATCGTTAAGAAGACCGCAAGCGCTAAATTTGATGAAACAGTAGAAGCACATATCCGTCTCGGCGTTGATGGACGTCATGCAGACCAGCAGGTTCGTGGTGCAGTTGTATTGCCTCACGGAACAGGTAAGAAGGTTCGCGTTCTCGTATTTGCTAAGGGTGACAAGGTTGCAGAAGCAGAAGCAGCAGGAGCTGATTATGTAGGTGGCGACGAACTCATTCCTAAGATTCAGAACGATGGATGGTTCGAGTTTGACGTTGTTGTTGCAACTCCGGACATGATGGGTGTTGTAGGTAGATTAGGTCGTGTACTTGGACCTAAGGGCTTAATGCCGAACCCTAAAGCAGGTACAGTTACACCAAACGTTGCCCAGGCTATTAAGGAAATCAAAGCAGGTAAGATTGAATACAGACTTGATAAGACAAACATTATTCACTGCCCTGTTGGAAAGGTTTCTTTCACAGAAGAACAACTCGCTGAAAACTTCACAACTTTAATTGGTGCTATCAATAAAGCTAAGCCCGCAGCTGCAAAGGGTACATATTTAAGAAGTGTTACAATTACTTCAACAATGGGCCCTGGCGTTAAGCTTAACACAGCAAAGCTTGCTTAATTTTGTTGTATGTCAAAACTGCAAGAGACGGCAGATTTTGAACACCTATATAAAAATAAAAAAACAAGTTGACAACTTACAGATAAGTTGGTAAACTAAACAACGGTCATTCGACCAACCGAAGACAGCAGGTACGAAAGTGTAAGACATGTGTCGCCTGCCGAGGCATTAACCGATTGATTTTTTTGAGGTTGCTTTTGTCTTCGCAAAAGCAACCTTTTTATTTTAGATCAGGTTTATCGTCTTTGGAAAAAATAATACAGGAGGTAAACAAAATGGCAAAGGTTGAAATCAAAGCTCCCATCATTGAAGAAATTCAGGGATATGTTTCTAAAGCTACAGCTATTGTTGTTGTTGACTATCGTGGTCTCACAGTAGAGCAGGACACAAAGCTTCGTAAGGCGTTAAGAGACGGTGGCGTATTCTATAAGGTTTACAAGAACACTTATGTAAAGCGCGCTATTAAGGGTACAGCTTTCGAACAGCTTACTGCAAACCTTGACGGCCCTTCAGCAGTAGCTTTCGGTATCGAAGATGCTACAGCTCCTGCAAGAATCATTGCTGAATTTGCTAAGACAAATCCCCAGATTGAATTCAAAGCAGGTGTGGTTGATGGTACTTACTATGATGCAAAGGGTATGGAGGTTATTGCAACAATCCCTTCAAAGGATGTTCTTATCTCAAGACTTCTTGGCAGCATGAAGTCCCCTATCTCAAGTCTTGCAAGAGTAATCAAGCAGATCGCAGAAAAGAACTCAGAGACAGCAGCTTAATTGCTAAAGTCGCGTAACTTAAGTCATCATGGGATGACAAGTGCCATTAGTAGTATGGCAGGAAAAAATTAATGGAGGAAATTAAAATGACAACTCAGGAATTTATTGATGCTATCAAAGGTATGACAGTTTTAGAGCTTAACGAATTAGTTAAGGCTTGTGAAGAAGAATTTGGCGTTTCAGCAGCTGCAGGTGTTGCAGTAGTAGCTGGTCCCGCTGCAGCAGCAGAAGAAGAGAAGACAGAATTCAATGTAGAACTTACAGAAGCTGGTGCTAACAAGGTTAAGGTTATCAAGGTTGTTCGTGAAATCACAGGACTTGGTCTTAAGGAAGCTAAGGACTTGGTTGATGGCGCTCCTAAGCTCATCAAGGAAGCAGCTGCTAAGGCAGAAGCTGATGAAATCAAGGCTAAGCTTGAAGCTGAAGGCGCAAAGGTTACACTTAAGTAATTTATTTGTGAGTATTGTGGGCACATCTTCGGATGTGCCTTTTTTATTTAATTTTATTTTTAATGGTATTTTAATAAAAATATATTAAAATCAATGTGATATTTGTGCTATAACTTGTCATATTTAATATTTTTTTAAGAATATTTATATTGTGAATTAAGAATTACAGAATATAATGATTTTGTTAAACTAATATTCAATTCATTGGGAGGTCTATTATGTTAAGAATTGAGAATTTGACAAAGAGTTACGGAAGTAAAAAAGCGGTTGATGATTTGAACCTTCATATTCTTCCTGGAGAAATTTACGGATTTATTGGACACAATGGTGCAGGTAAGACCACTACACTTAAAGCTGCAGCAGGTATTCATGATTTTAATGAAGGTGATATCTATATTAATGGAGTTTCCATTAAGAAAGATCCTATGCTTTGTAAGAAGAATATCGCATATATTCCTGATAATCCGGATTTGTATGATTTCATGACAGGTATCGGCTATCTTAATTTCATTGCTGATATTTATCAGGTTTCAAAGGAAGAAAGAGAAGAAAAGATTGCCAAATATGCTGATATGTTTGAAATAACAAAAGATTTGGCACAGCCTCTTAAGTCATATTCACATGGTATGAAGCAGAAAATTGCATTAATTTCAGCATTTATCCACAATCCAAAGCTTATCATGCTCGATGAACCCTTTGTAGGACTTGACCCTAAGGCATCATTCCTTTTGAAGGAAACCATGCGTGAGTTCTGCAATGATGGCGGTGCTATTTTCTTCTCAACACATGTTCTTGAGGTTGCAGAAAAGCTTTGTGATAAGATTGCTATTATTAGCGGCGGTAAGTTAAAGGCTGCAGGAACTATTGATGAAGTTAAGGGCGATGAATCACTTATTGAAGTATTCCTTGAACTTGACAAGGCAAAGGAGGATGAGGCAAATGCTTAAGACTTTACTTAAATGCAGATTTGCCGAAATGTTCTTTGGACTCAAGAAGTCTTTTAGAGGCAGCAAGAATAATGAAGATAAGATGAGTAAGGGAAGAATTGCTCTGCTTGCTTTTCTTGGAATCTATCTTGTAGTAGTTTTTGGCGCATTATTTGCATTAATGTTTATGGAAATGGGAGATACATTAAGTAATCCCGATTTTGTTGACGCTTTTGGTGGAAAACCTCTTCTTTGGATTGCAGTTTCCATAGAAGGCTTGATGGCATTGATGTTGTCTTTTGTGGGCAGTGTTTTTATGACTCAGACACAGATTTACAATGCACAGGATAATGATTTCCTGCTTTCATTGCCAATAAAGCCCGCCTATATTTTGCTTAGCAGAATGGTGCTCGTTTTCTCAATGAACGGCATGTTCTCTTACTTTGTAGCAATTTTTGCAGGTGTAGGTTTACTGATTTCTGATTGTGAGATTACTTTAGTCGGAGTAATTTTCTATGTTGTTTTGAACTTATTACTTCCTTTCTTCTCAATGGCAGCAACACTTCTTCTTGCCTGGGTAATCTCAGTATTGACAAGAAAGATGAAAAGAAAGAATATTATTTCACTTATTCTTACAATCGGCTTCTTCCTTGTATATTTCTATGCTTGCTTCAATTTGAACAACTATATTGAGAAGCTTTTGGAAAATCTTACAGGAATTGGTGAATCTATCAGTGGTTACATGTATCCGATTTATAAATTTGGTGTTGCAATCGCAAATCATGATATTGCAAGCTTCTTTATTACAATAGGATTTTTCACAATACCATTTGTTATTGTCGTTTATATTCTTTCAAAGACATATTTCTTTATTGTTAAGACATCAAACAATATAGTTAAAGTTAAGTATGTAAAGAAAGAAATGAAAACCACATCACCTGTATGGGCACTTGTAAAAAAGGATTTATCAAGACTTTTTGCAAGTTCAATGTATCTTTTGAATACAATGAGCGGTATTCTGATGGAGATATTGCTCGTTTTAGCTGTTGTAATGAAAATAGATCAAATTGATCAGATTAAAGAAATACTTCAGGGCTTCCCTCTTGCTGTAATAATGACATTATTGCTTGTGCTTATTGGCTCAATGAACATGGTAACAGCTTCCATTATTTCTGTTGAAGGTAAGAATCTCTGGTTAATGAAGTCTGTTCCGTTAAAAGCAAAGGATATATTCCAGGCTAAGTTATTAACAGGCTTGGTAATTACAATGCCGGTATCATTAATAAGTTTGATTGCTTTCGCATTTGTACTTGAATTTTCAGTTGTTGATACGATTCTTGGATTGATTTTGTTATCTGCAGCTACATTGTTCTTTAATTATTTTGGCTTTAAAGTTAATTTGACACATGCAAGATTTGATTATGAAAATGAAGTTCTTGCAGCTAAGCAGAGTATGTCTTGCTTTATCGCTATGTTTGGATCAATGGGATTCTCACTTTTGATTGCGGCAGTAGTTGTAGTTCCTTATTTCCTCTTTGACTGGGCTACACTTACACTGACACAATGCCTTGTTTCAGTTATTCTTATTGGCTTCTGCTATTTGTTAAGAACATTGATTTACAAAGACGCTGATGAAAAGATGAAGGCACTTGGCTGATAGAAAGAATATTTTGATAATAGAAAGAACAATTTGATAATAAAAAGAACATTTTGTTGATAATCTATTATTGAAGTTAAAACATACCTGATATTAAAAAATCGCTTAAATCTAAGGAATTAAGCGATTTTTTTATGTAAAGATTTATTTTATTTTTTTGAAAAGCTAAAAATCTGTTTTTGAAAACTTCAAAACTGTTTTTAATTTGAAATTCTAAGAAGATTGTTTTAAATTGTCTGATATTTTAAGAAGTTCGTTTTAATTGTCAGAAAATTTAAGAAGCCAATTTAAATGGTGACATATTGTCTGAGCGATGTAAGAACTTCTTTAAAGTTGATAGGCTTGGTAAGAAACGCGTTGGCACCGGCATCAATACAATTTTTGATATTTTCCTGCATGGCATCTGCAGATATTGCAAGAATTGGAACATTTGCATCAGGTCTGTCAAGATTTCGAATATGCTTTATGGCTTCAATTCCGTCCATAATTGGCATCATAATATCCATGATTATTACACTATAGTATGAATTAGAAGAATATGCGAATTTATCAAGACCCATTAATCCATTAGTAGCTGTTTCTACTTCAAAGCCAAGACTTTGCATTATTGTAGAACAAATCATAAGGTTGGCCTCGAAATCGTCAATTATCAGGCAACGAAGTCCGGCAAATTGCTTTCTGCGGCTAAATTCGCTTACATCGATGTCATTATCCATAACAAATGACTTATCAATTTCGCGTGAAGCAGCAGGATCACCCTTTACAGGAAGAGATATGGTATATGTGGTGCCGTTTCCCTCATGACTTTCTATGGTTAAAGAGCCTTTAAGCTTTTGCATAATTTGCTTTGCAATTGACATTCCAAGTCCGCTTCCGACTCTTAAATTGTCAGCTGCATCTTTTGCAAGCTCATATGGAGTGAAAATTCTGTCTATTGAATCTTCATCAAGAAAAAGTCCGTTGTCATGAATTATAATGTTTAGCGTGACATCTTTATCTTTTATAAGCTTTTGATTTATCTCAAACTTAATTTTGCTGTTTGGATGCGAAAAAATTAAGGAATTGTTGAAAATGTGATGTATTACCTGCTTTAATCTTTCTGAATCGGAGTAAATCTGCTCATAAATGACAGTCGTAAAACCGGCTGACAAGGTGAGATTTTTTTCTTTACTTAGCGAATTAAAACTATCTATGGTGCTGTTGAGGAACTTAGTCAGCGAGAAGGAAATAATGTTAGGAGTAAATTCCTGCTCGTCAAGCTCAGCATATTGAATAAGATCTGATACGATAGCAGTAAGATAGCTGATTGAAGACTTCGTATCACTTAACAGCTTTGAATGGCTTCGTTTAAGTCTTCTGATTTGGGTAAGCATTTCAATATTGCCGCTTAACATGTTAAGCGGAGTCCTAAGCTCGTGCCCCATTCTTTTAAGCAGCTCCTGCTTGGCATTATTAGACTGGTTTACTTCTGTTAATGCTGCTTCAAGTTTCTTTTCGAGAACCAAACGTTCATTTATAAGCGATGAAGTGTCTTCAATAGTAATATAAACTAAGTCATTTTCTTTATCCAAATAGGAGAATACAACCTGCTTGTTTTCTGCTTTTCCAGCCTCAGATTCCTGAGAAATGTTTACGGAAAACTGAGTGTTATTTTCTAGACCACTTCGTATATTATCTATTGACAATAGTCTCTGATAGGATTCAATTTTACTCTTGCCGAGAACTTTTGATAAAAGACACCTAATGACTTTATCGTAGTCAGATATTTCCTTGAATAAATCTGAATCTTTACGGAATAATTCTGAATCTTTGTATTTTTCAGACACGCTAATAAGCTGAGTCTCCTTTGTTGAAAGATTCAGAATCCAAAGATTATCATATTTTTCGGATGCTAATTTGTTAATCAGCAGAGTTTTGATATCCATAAACTATCTTCACATTTTCGCATGTTCATATTATTTTAGCAAAAACGTGTAGTTTATTATATCCGATATATTTTTACTTTGCAATAGCATTTACAAAATGGTATAATAATACGCACTTTTCTAAGTGTTTAGTTTGCGTACTATAAATAAGGACAGATGATTATGGAAATGAAAAGCAGCTTTTCTCCGGAAGCATTACTTATAGGCGAGGGAGCGTTACAGCATGATATTTCTTATCAGGAGTCTTTCACAAGTCCCGAAGAGCTTTATGAGAGGCTTAAAAAGGCCGTTTTGGAATATCATCCTTCAAGTGATTTAGCGGTTATTGATAAAGCATATCAGCTTGCTAAAGAAAGACACAAAGATCAAAAGAGAAAATCAGGTGAACCATATATTATTCACCCTATTTGTGTTGCTATAGTATTAGCAGAGCTTGAGATGGATACGGATACTATTGTTTCCGGTATTTTGCATGATATAGTTGAGGATACAGATACTTCTTTGGAAGAAGTTGAGGCAGAATTTGGCAGCGAAGTTGCTTTGCTTGTTGACGGTGTAACAAAACTTACTCAGATTAACTTAAACCATGACAAAATGGAGATACAGGCTGAAAACCTTCGTAAGATGTTTGTTGCGATGGCAAAGGATATTCGAGTAATCATCATTAAGCTTGCGGACCGTTTGCATAATTTAAGAACATTGCAGTACCAAAAACCTCAGAAACAGATTGAAAAGGCAAGAGAGACACTTGACATATATGCTCCTATTGCTGAACGTTTAGGTATTTCGAAAATTAAAATTGAACTTGATGAACTTTCTTTAAGATATCTTCATCCGGATGTATATGAGGAAATTGAGAAAAAGGTATCGTATAAAAAGGAAGAAAGAATCAGATTCATACAGCTTCGTATAGCTGAAATTGTTAAGCAGCTTGAAAAAACCGGAATTAAGGCAAATGTTTCCGGCAGAGTTAAGCATAATTTCTCCATCTACAAAAAGATGGTCAGCCAGCATAAGGAATTTGAGCAGATTTATGATGTATTTGCTGTAAGAATTATTGTTGATGATTTAAAGGACTGCTACGGAGCGTTAGGTATTATTCACGAAATGTATACTCCTATTCCTGGCCGTTTTAAAGATTATATTGCAATGCCTAAGGAAAACAAGTACCAGTCTTTGCATACGACTGTAATGGGACCTGCAGGACAGCCTTTTGAGATACAGATTCGTACCTTTGAGATGCACAGAGTAGCGGAATATGGTATCGCTGCGCATTGGATTTACAAAGAAGGAAATAAGGATTCGAATAAAGAAACCATCGGTCAGGAAGACAAGATGGCATGGCTTAACCAGATTCTTGACTGGCAGCAGAACTCTAATAATGATGAATTCCTTGATTCAGTAAAGAGCGACTTGAACATTTTCTCAGAAACAGTACATTGCTTTACACCTACAGGCGATATAAAGACCTTGCCTATGGGCTCTACACCTATTGATTTTGCATATTTGGTACATTCAGCCGTTGGTAACAAGATGGTTGGTGCGAGAGTAAATGGTAAGCTTGTAAATTTGGACTACTGCCTGCAAAATGGTGACAGAGTTGAGATTGTAACTTCTCAGAATTCCAAAGGCCCAAGTCGTGACTGGTTAAATATTGTTAAGAGTACACAGGCTAAAAACAAGATAAATCAGTGGTTTAAAACTGAATTTAAGGATGATAATATTGCAAAGGGAAAAGATTTATTGGCCCTTTACTGCAAGACTAAGTCTATTGATCAGGCAGAAATATTAAGACCTGAGTTTAAAGAAGCTGCACAAAAGAAGTATGGTTTGAAGGATTGGGACCAGGTAATGGCAGCCATCGGACATGGCGCATTAAAGGAAGGTCAGGTAGTAAACAGACTTCTTGAAGAACTTAAAAAGACTCAGAAGGAACAGATTACCGATAAGGAAATTCTCGAAGAATATGAGGAACAGCTTCATAACAAAGAGAAATTTGTTAAGCATAAAAAGTCCGGAATTACCGTATATGGCGCAAATGATGTTGCAGTGCGTTTTTCAAAATGCTGTTCACCGGTTCCTGGCGATGAGATAATTGGCTTTATTACACGAGGCAGAGGTATATCAATTCACAGAACGGACTGCGTAAATGTTATTTCGGCAAGTGAAGAAGACAGAAACAGACTTATACCTGCTGAATGGGATGGAATGGATTCTGTTGAGAAGGAAAAGAATGAGCAGTATTACGCTGAAATTCGCATATTCGCTCATAACAGGCCAAATCTTGTTGTTGATACCTCTCGTATTTTTACTGAGAACAGTATTGATATCATTGCATATAATTATCGTGTCAGCAAGCAGAATGTAGGAACCATTGAAGTCGGTTTTAAGGTTGATAATGCTGAAGAACTTAACAGACTTATGGGCAAGTTAAGGAACATTGAAGGCGTAATTGATATCGTAAGAACTTCAAGCTGACAGATAAAATAAAAATGATAAAGTCAGTTAATGATTTGATTATACAAACACTAAGCTATTGATTGGATTACCAAGCTGATTAAGGATTGTTAAAAATGAGTTGTGAAAGCTTAAAATTTTTATACCAGCCATCAAAGGAAGTTGACCAGGACTTCAGACCTTTAGTGAATTCTTTTATGGAAGGCAAGGAAGTCTTGTTTGAACGTATAGAAAGCTTCAGACAACCTCCTAAAGTTGAAAGTAACATACCTTTGTTAGCTTTATGGACAGAGAAAAACTTTTTCAGTATAGCTTTATTTGAAGATATATCCTTTGCAGACGATTTTGTCATGATGCCGGGAACAGTAAAAAATGGCGAATATGTGCTGAATGAGTTTAATCATGTGTTTATTGACTTTGATGAGAACAAAAAAAGCACATATGCAAATGAAGTACACAGAGCGATTTATAAATTATTGTCAACTTATCTTGGCAAAAAACTTCCATGGGGAATAATGACCGGAGTTCGTCCGACAAAGCAGATGCTTG
This sequence comes from Lachnospiraceae bacterium, assembly GCA_024403335.1. Classification (GTDB taxonomy): domain Bacteria; phylum Bacillota; class Clostridia; order Lachnospirales; family Lachnospiraceae; genus JAKSSA01. Next base: position 8,268 of record JAKSSA010000029.1, on the reverse strand, counting down.
AGATGAATTTGTCAGGTAAGGATAAGGAAACTATAAAGAAGTTTTATAAAGAAGAATATCTTTGTGAAGAAAAGACAATTGATCTTGGAATAAAGGTAATTGAAAACGAGAAAAAGCTTCTGTCTGGAATTGATGAAAATAATTCCTTCAGCTTGTATGTTGGAATTCCTTTTTGCCCGAGTATATGCGCTTATTGCTCATTTTCGTCATATTCCATTAAGCAGTATCAGAAATATGTTGATTCTTATGTAAAGGCAGTAACAAAGGAAATTGAGGCTGCTAAAAATATATATAAAAACAAGAAACTTGTAAGTGTTTATTTCGGTGGTGGTACGCCAACGTCGATAGAAGGGGCACAGCTTGAAGAAATAATCAAAGCAGTAAAAAGTAATTTTGATTTTTCTTGTGTGAAGGAATTCTGTGTTGAGGCAGGAAGACCTGACAGTATTACCGAAGAAAAGCTTGAAATGCTCATGAGAAATGGTGTTGACAGAATATCTGTTAATCCACAGTCAATGAATCAGGAAACACTTGATTTGATTGGCAGAAGACATACTGTTGAAGATGTGATTAATGCTTTTTTACTTGCCAGAAAAGCAGGTTTTAAGAATATTAACATGGATTTGATAATCGGGTTGTATGGAGAAAATCCGAAGATGCTTGAGAAGACATTGAGGGCGGTAGAGGAACTTTCACCTGAGAGCTTTACAATGCATACTCTTGCAATCAAACGTGCTGCAAGGTTTAATACTGAAAAGGAAAGCTTTGAAGGTATGAAAGCTGAGGATGTGGCATTGATGGAAAATATGTGCTTAGAGTTTGCAAAAGCACATAATTATAAGCCATATTATTTGTACAGGCAGAAAAATATGGCATCAGGACTTGAAAATATTGGATTTGCAAAAGAGGGTTTTGAGTGCCTTTATAATGTTTTAATTATGGAGGAGCGTCATCCGATTCTGGCGTTGGGGGCTGGAGCAAGTTCGAAGCTTGTATTTAAGGATGAAAACCGCATAGAGAGAATAGAAAACGTTAAAAGCGTAAAAGACTATGTTGAGCGCATTGATGAAATGATTGCAAGAAAATTAAATGTTGATAAATGGTGTTAACAGATTGCAGCTTTAAGATAATTAATGGTTGATAAATGGTGTTAACAGATTGCAACTTTAAGATAATAAACGTTGATAAATGGTGCTGACAGCTTATAACGATAATGAAAAGAATTAAGTTCACTTTACAAGAAAGTATAATTTTGTTACAATAAGAATGGTATTTTACCGTTTTAGTTAATAAATGTGGGGATTATTATGAACGAAAAAAGAAGAAGCAAAAGATTACCAATTGATTTAAAGATAGTTATTGTATCTTTAAAGAAACAGGGAGAGGGAGAGACAAAGCCAATGGCTGTTCCGATTGAAGTATCTAATATTTCAAAGGGCGGACTTGGTTTTGAAGGTGAAACAGAACTTCATATTCATGATTGCTTTAGTGCTGCATTAAATATCGGGGGAATTAAGACAATTAATGCAGTATTAAGAATTATCAGAAAAGAAATGAAGGGCGGAAGCTGGTATTATGGCTGCGAAATACTTGGTCATCCAAGCGTGTATGACTATGTTTTCGATGAATACGAGAAGGCTGTTAGCACTGTTGAAACTGTTTAATATCAGAAATGAAGATAATAATGCATGTTGAAGCGTTTTTAAGTACTATTGACTTATAAATGGTTTTTTCGTGCATTTTTTTTGAAAGAAATATATGCCTTTGGGTATGTTTAAAGGAGTTTGTATGGAGAAGAAAAACATAAAAAATTATACATTTAAAAAGTCAGAAGAAATTCAGGACTTAAGCGGAATCGGCTACCTTTACGAGCATGATAAAACCGGTGCAAGAGTAGTTGTTTTATCAAATGAAGACGAAAATAAAAGCTTTGCAATTGGTTTTAGAACTTTGCCTGAGGATTCAACAGGTGTTGCGCATATTATTGAGCATTCTGTATTAGGAGGTTCTAAAAAATATCCCGTAAAAGATGCCTTTACTGAAATTCAGAAGGGCTCATTAAATACTTTTGTCAATGCCTTTACATTCCCTGACAAAACCATGTATCCGTTTGCGACAACAAATGAGCAGGATTTCCTTAATCTGATGGATGTTTACATGGATCTGGTTTTAAATCCTTCTATTTATGAGCAGCTTGAGCTTTTCTGGAGAGAAGGCTGGCACTATGAATATGATAAGGAGGCAGACAAACTTAATTATACCGGTATCGTATATAACGAGATGAGAGGGGCCTTTTCATCACCTATGTCTACTCTTTACAGAGATATATCACATGGCATGTTCCCTGATACCTGTTATGGCGTTGAATCCGGTGGTGATCCGAAGAATATTCCTGATTTAACTTATGAATATTATCTTGGATTCCATAAAAAATATTATCATCCAAGCAACTCATTTATAGTTCTTTATGGTGACCTTGATTATGAAAAGGTTATGGACTATATGGATGTAAATTTCCTTTCAAAGTTTGACAAAATCGATGTTGCTGTAGATTGGAATAAGCATTTCCAGCCTTCCTTCGGTTGTGTAAGGGAAAAAGTAAAAGTATATCCTGCAACTGCAGAACAGGTTGAAAAAGGCGGCACATATTTAGCATATTCTTTTGTTTTGAAAAGAACAAATTTATTGGAAATTCTTGCGATGAAGATACTTGGTGAGCTTATGTTCTCTGTTCCGGGTGCGCCTATTCGTGAAGCACTTACAAAGGCAGGAATTGGTTCTGAATATTCAGGACAGGTTGAAACAAGTATGCTTCAGCCAAGCTTTTCTATTGTCGCAATAGATGCCAAGAAGGGACAGAAGGATGATTTCCTTCGTATAATAAAGGAAGAAGTAGAAAAGCTTGTTAAGAATGGAATTTCAAAGAATGCGCTGCTTTCACTTATTGCAACCTATGAATTTTCAAGAAGAGAAGGCGACTTTGGAAGAATGCCTAAGGGAATTCAGTATTCTATAGATATTTTTGATAACTGGCTTTATGACGACAATGATCCTTTTACAACATTAGATATTGTTAAGTACTTTGATGAGCTTAAGAAGGGTGTAGAAAATCATTATTTTGAAGATTTGCTTGAAAAATATTTCATCAATTCAGAGCATGGTCTTCTTATTGAGCTTAATCCTAATGCAGAACTTGCTGAAAAGGAAGAAAAGGAAAGAGCAGATAAGCTTGAAAGTATCAAGAAGTCAATGACACAAAAAGATTTAGAGGATATCTTGGCCAATATGGAGAGACTTCAGAAGTTCAATGATACTGCTGATACTCCAGAACAGCTTGCTACAATTCCTCACCTTACTAAGGATGCAATAAAGAGAGAAGTTAAGAAGTATAAAATAAACGACAAGGGAGATTATACTGAATTAGAGCTTCCTTCAAACGGAATTCTTTACTTTAATTTTAACTATGCACTTCAGAATATTTCAAGAGAAGAGCTTCCTTATCTTGGAATTTTGCTTTCAGCATTGCAGAAGTTATCTACTGAAAATTACAGCTACAAGGAATTGAATGAAAAAATCAATCTTGAGGTTGGTGGTATAGGTATAAGACAGTCATCTTATCATTACCGTAAGCAAAGAAATGAATTTATTCCTACCATTCAGGTTAATATGAAGACTTTGACAAAGAATGTTAAGGCAGCTTTGGAAATTACAGATGAATTGCTTACAAGAACTTTATTTACTGATGATACAAGATTACTTGAGATATTGAACGAAAATCTTGCAATGATGGAATTTTCACTTACCAATAATACCTTCAGCTTTGCAATGGGAAGAGCATTTGGTAATTTATCAGCAGAAGCCAATCTCTCAGAATGGGTTAGTGGCTCTGAATTCCATTATTTTATGCGCGATCTGGTTCCTAACTTTGAAAGCAGAAAGGAAGAACTTAAGAGTAAGCTTGAAGATATTTATTCAAGAATATTTAAGAATAATACCTGCATCACAACTGTAACTGCGAGCAGAGAGGATTTGGACGCATATGCGAAGGAAGGCAAAAAGATACTTGATTCTGTCTTTGAAAAGAATCAAATTAAGGTTTTGCCTGAAGAAGACTGGTATAAGGCAAGTGAAGTTTTAGTTAAGCTGAGAAATGATCTTACTAAAAAAGAAAGTGTTCAGGAAGGCTTTATTGCACCCGGTCAGGTTCAGTATGTAATCAGAGGCGGACACTATATACAGGATGGTGAGAAGTCAAGCTTGATTTGGAGACTTATCAGAAATATTTTCGGATTGACATACCTTTATGAAGAAATTCGTGTAAAGGGTGGCGCATATGGCGCATTTACAATTCCAAGCGGCGTAAATGGAACAGTTTTGTTTGCTTCATACAGAGATCCTAATTTGGAGAAGACAAATGCCGTATATGAAGGTATTCCTGCTTATCTTGAGAGCTTCGACATTTCTGAAGAGGAACTTGGACAGTTTGTTATTACAACTATTGGCGATATTGATACACCGGCATCTGTTTCATCGGATAGCTTATCAGTTATCTACGGACAGGTTCTTTGTAAGGTGCCTGATGAGTCCCGCCAGAATAATAGAGATGAACTTTTGGATGTAACTTGCGCAAAAATCAGAGAGCTTGCAAAGATTACTCAGAAGATTCTTGATGAAAAGAACATGGTTGTTATTGGTACTAAGGAAAATATTGAAAGAAACAAGGACATGTTCAGTTCAGTTAAGAATATTTAATTGTATTTGAGTAGCGCAAAGGAGAACCTTTGCGCTATTTTAGGAGATATTTGGCTATGGAAAATCAGTATAATAAAAAATCCGGATTTGTAACGATTATTGGAAGACCAAATGTTGGAAAATCAACCTTGATGAATCATTTGATTGGACAGAAGATAGCGATTACTTCGGAGAAACCGCAGACAACAAGAAATAAAATACAGACAGTATATACGGACGAAAGAGGACAAATCGTTTTCTTGGATACACCCGGAGTACATAAGGCTAAAAATAAGCTTGGCGAATTTATGGATAAAGCCATATTCGGAAGCTTCGAAGAGGCAGATTTGGTAATGTGGCTTGTTGAGCCCTCTTTGAAAATTGGAAAGGGAGAGCTTGCAATAGCAGAAAAGTTAAAGCAGGTCAGAGTTCCCATTATTCTTGTTGTGAATAAAATAGATACGATAAGCAGAGAAGAACTTATAAAAGTTTTAGAGGTTTATAAGGATTTATTCAAATTCAATGAAATCGTTCCGGTATCCGGACTTAAATCAAAGAATACTGATACTTTGCTAGAGGTTATCTATAAGTTTCTTCCTTACGGACCTATGTATTATGATGAGGACACTGTAACTAATGTACAGGAAAGAGAAATTCTTGCCGAGCTTATCAGAGAAAAGGCTTTGCGCTTACTTGATGATGAGATTCCTCATGGAATTGCTGTTGTTATAGAAAAAACTAAATTCAGACCCGGAAATGAAATTCTTGATGTTGAAGCAACAATCATATGCGAAAAAGACAGCCACAAGGGGATTATCATTGGCAAGGGCGGAGAGATGATAAAAAAAATCGGAACAATTGCCCGTAAAGAAGCAGAGTCGATGTTTGAATATCATATAAATCTTAAGCTTTTTGTAAAATGCAAAAAGGATTGGAGAGATTCAGAAAGTCTTTTGAAAAATTTGGGATTTTTTAATGAAGAAGATTGATTTTGGTGATTTAATTTATACTTAATAAACTATTGCAACTATGAATAGCACAAATATGAGTAAAAAGTGCAAATATGAGTAAAAAGTGCAAATATGAGTGCGAAATATACGGTTACGGGAATAGTACTGTCATGGATGCCGGTAAGTGAAAGCGACAAAAGGGTTGTACTGTTAACATTTGAAAAAGGAAGAATTACTGCATTTGCAAGAGGGGCGCGTAAAGCAACGAGCCCCTTGCTTGCTTGTACGGAAATATTTGCTTATGGTGAATTTGAAATATATGAAACCAGGAATTCAAGAACAATACAAAATGCCAAAATTGAGAATTTCTTTAAAAATGTCAGAGAGGACTTCAGTTCCGTATATTACGGGATGTATTTTTGCGAGCTGCTGGATGGTTTGACAGTGGAAAATGTAAGCGCAGAAGAGGAGGTAAAACTGCTTTACCTTGCATTAAAGTCATTGACAGTAGAAGAAATTGGCAGAAAATTAGTTAAAAATGTTTTTGAACTCAGGTTGATGAAGATAATTGGCGAAATGCCGAAGCTTTATGAATGCAGCATATGCAAGGGAAAAGAAGCAATAGATTATTTTTCGGCAGCAGATGAAGGTGTGGTATGCAAGCATTGTGTTTCAAAAGCAGCTACACACGGCAGCTTAAGAAAAATGTCTTCATCGACTTTGTATGCCTTGCAATATATAGTTTTTGTGGATGTAAAGAAGCTTTTTTCTTTCAGCTTAAGCGAGGAGTGCAGGAAAGAACTTGAGGGAATAATGAGCGACTATTTAAAGCTTCATCTGGAAAAAACGCCAAAGAGCCTTTCCATGATAGAAGAAGTTGAGAGATTAAATCAGTGATAAAGTGGATATAGTTCATATTTTTTATTTCAGGAGGTGTTTGAAATGGGGAAAACATACCGCGTTGGTTGCAAAAAACTGAATAATGAAGGAAAGGGTGAATTTGTTTTTAATAACAGTAAATTTGCCGTTAAGAATTTTCTTCCGGGGGAAAAAGGTCAGATTGAGCTTATTCACGTAAAGGATGAAACCTATGCAAAGCTTGTTTCCATTGACACCTTTTCAAAGGACAGAATTAAGCCTGACTGTCCGGTTTTTGAGCATTGCGGCGGATGCCAGTTAAGACATGTCAGTTATGAAAAGAGCCTTGAAATTAAGGATGATATGATGAAGGAGTTATATGGCGATTTGTATAAAGGCCATATTATCGGAATGGATAATCCTGATAATTACAGAGACAAGTGCTTTGCCAGTTTTAAAAATGAAAGTGAAATTGGACATTCAAAGCGAAATGATAATTTCGGTAATCAGAAAAAGGACAGAGGCTATATAGCTAAGAAACTGGAAGACAGATATTATTCAGGAAAAAACGGCATTATTTCCGGATTATATGAGGAAAATTCTCACAGAGTAATAAAAGTCAGCAAGTGCTTAAGTGAGAATAAACTTGCAAACGACATCATAGAATATGTGACGAAGGTGGCAAACGAGCTTAGAATTCCTGCATATAATGAGGACAGAAACGATGGCGTGCTTAGACACATTTATGTAAGAATTGGCCATTATACAAATGAGGCGATGGTTGTGATAGTCGTTGGCACAAATGACTTCAGGGACAAGATTAAGCTGTCAAAGGCAATTACAGAGAAGTTTAAAGAGGTTAAGACTGTCTTTATTAATTACAATGACAGGAAAACTTCAGCTGTTCTTAGTGAGAAGTATGAGCTTCTTTATGGAGAAGGATATATTACAGATAAAATCGATGATTTGACATTTAGATTGTCTCCTTCATCCTTTTATCAGGTTAATCCGGTGCAGGCAAAAAAGCTTTACTCAGAAGCTGTTGAAATGGCAGGCTTGAAGAAAGATGATGTGGTTTTGGATGCATATTGTGGAATAGGAACGATATCTTTACTTGAAGCTAAAAAAGCCAAAGAAGTTTATGGTGTTGAGGTTAATAAAAAGGCAATAGAAGATGCAAAAATAAATGCTCGAATTAATAAAATAGAAAATGTTACTTTTGTTGCAGAGGATGCTGGTGAATACATGAAAAAGTGCAGTGCTGACAACAAAAAGATGAATGTTGTGGTGCTTGATCCTCCAAGAGAAGGCTGCGAAAAGGCTTTTATTGACGCTATGATGAAGATGGAGCCTGAGAGGATAGTCTATATTTCCTGCAATCCTGTAACTCAGAAAAGGGACATTGATATCATGAAAAAATGCGGATATGAGATAAAAGAAATTAAGGCGGTTGATATGTTCCCATTTTCGAGTCATGTGGAGACGGTTGTTCTTTTGAGCAAGAAACATGTCAACCCAAAAGCTTATGTAGAGATAGGTGTTGATGCTGAGGAGTATTACAAAATCAAAGGAGAAAAGCTTTAGACAATATAACATAAATGCCGTTTAACACAATATATTTTGCAAAAATATTAAAATATACTGCGTTAAACTTGAAATAACGTTCTCTACTTGCGATTTAAAATCTCGTCGATCTATTTCCGGAGAACAGAAGTATTATGTTGCAGAT
>JAKSSA010000028.1 GCA_024403335.1 Lachnospiraceae bacterium | reverse complement strand
GTTAATTGGTTAATTGGTTAATTGGCTAACTGGCTAGTTGGCTAGTTGATTAAGTGATAAAATCGTAGACTGATAAGAAGTTGTGAAAAAAGGTCGGACAATGAATAGCCCGACCTTTTTTATAAAGTAACTTAGTCTTAAGATAGATTCCGTTTTTATTTTTCTGAAGAATTTTTGTTTTTCTCTCTGTAAAAATCCTTGTACTCAGAGGGAGTACACTTTTTGAAATTCTTGAAAACGCGGTTAAAGGTTGAAATGCTTGAAAAACCTGACTGAAGTGCAACTTCGGTTATTGGAAGTCCTGGTACTACAAGTAAGGTTTCGGCAGCTTTGATTCTTCTAAGACTTAAATAGTCATAGAAGGATGAATCTGTAAACTGTTTGAAAAGTCTTGGAAAGTGGAACTTTGAAAATCCTGCTGCATCTGCAACATCCTCAAGATGAATGTCATTCTGATAATTCTGATCAATGAAATCAAAAATCAGGTTGAATTTTTCGATGTATTCTTTTTGTTTGTTGATTTTTGAATATGCAACATCGGCGTCTGAATCGAAGTGGTTTCTGCCGACATTTACGAAAAACTTAATGAAATATGAATAAACCAAAGCTTCCCAATAGGTTGAGTCATTTGAATATTCATCACATATTTGCAAAAGAAGGTCATGCTCTTCCTGATAAATACCTACAGAATTTTCTTTGGTGATAAGCTTAGGCTGTGAAAGAATGGGGAAAATGCCTGAAAATCCTTTCAATTTGCTAATCATGTTGAAATCAAAAAGAATGATTAATCTTTTGCCAACCTGAGGGGCAATAAGCTCATGCAATTCGCCGGGGGGAATAATTAAAATATCACCTTCTCTTAAGGCATAACTGGTTTTGTTCATTGATACTGTGTAATTATTTTCAAGAGGCATGATGATTTCAACGGCTGAATGCCAGTGAAGCGGATAATTGGCATATTCCCGGTTTACCCAAAGCAAAACAGAGGCACCTTCGGTATAATTGACTTTTTCAAAGGTTCCGCTTATTTCACGAGTTCCGTCCTGGTCTTTTTTTGGATTGTAATAGTAATTTTCCATATCATCACCTGCAGTGGTATTTCTGAGTAAAATGTAAGTGTAAAAATGTTATCAAAATTTGGGCAACTTGACAAATCAAATATTGCTGTTTTTCAAAAGTTGCTTATTTGGTTAAAATGTATATTATCTTTTTAAGTCTGCTTGCTTTTTTGTGTGATATAGCTGAAAAAAAGGACAAATGAACTTGAAAAAGGCAATATTTGAGCAGAAAATACTCTTTTCCCTGCAAAAAATTTCTCAATAAAAGCAAAAAGTGGTAGGCAAGATTTGTTATTTAGAAGTAAAATATGATAAGTAAATGGTGAAAGCGTGAGGAGTAACCCAATATGAAAAAATTTGTATATGTTCTTAGCATATTGCTTATATTATGTTTATGTTCCTGTACTCAGGAAGAGGACAAGGTTATTGATAGTATTGTGTCTGAAAACAATGATGGAAACAGTGCTGAAACTCCTGAATTAACAATGATGCCGACTTCTACTCCATCACCTACTGCTACAGCTGCACCGACACCAACACCAAGTCCTACTATAAGCGCAACAGATTATAGAAGAAAGTATGAGGAAAATGGTGAAATTCCAAGTTTGAAGGAACGCTATTCTGACCTTTTTATGATGGGCTGTGGAATTGTGGCAAGGGATGTTAAGACTGAAGAAAGGGCGAAATTGTTGCTTCAGAATTACAATTCACTAACTTGCGGCAATGAAATGAAGGCAGATTACACAATTAATTATGCCAAGACAGTTGCAGCAGGTGAAGTGGTTTTAAGTTTTGCATCAGCAAAGCCTATTTTGGATTTTGCCAAGGAAAATGGTTTAAAGATGAGAGGACATACTCTTGTTTGGCATTCGCAGGTTCCAAGATTCTTTTTCACAGAAGGTTTTTCAAAGGATAAAGATGCACCATTTGTTTCAAGAGAGGTAATGCTTGAAAGAATGGAAAGCTATATTCGTCAGGAAATGGAATATATTAATACAAATTATCCGGGACTTATTTATGCATGGGATGTTGTAAACGAAGTAATAGAGGTATCTGACGGACACGAAAAGGGCTTGCGAACAAACAGTTACTGGTATCAGACTATAGGTGATGACTATGTAATTCAGGCTTTTCGTTTTGCAAGAAAATATGCGGACCCTGATCAGCTGCTTTTCTACAATGATTACAATATGTATGACTGGAACAAACGCCAGAAAGCTATTGCACTTATCAAAGAGTTGCAGGAGGAAAACTTGATTGATGGCGTTGGAATGCAGAGTCATGTAACACCATCTTATCCTTCAGTTAACGATTATCAGAAGGCAATAACGGAATATGCGAATCTTGGACTCCAGATTCACATTACCGAGCTTGATGTAGATGCGCAGAAAAATGATGAACAGACTCAGAAACAGCTGGCTGTTCGCTATAAGAGGATATTTGCCATGTATGAAAAGCTCGTAACTGAGGGAATCGCAAATATTACAAGTGTTACAATCTGGGGGATAGACGATGCAACCTCATGGCTTAATGATTCAACACCTTCATGGCCGATGTTGTTTGACAAAAAACTAAATTACAAGCTGGCATATTGGGGCGCAATGCAGGATAAGACTGCACCTTCATATTGATATGAAGGATTTAGGTTGATCGTGTGTAAGAACATAAAAATATGTAACAGAGCATGAAATTGTATGTAAATTTGAGATAAAGTATGAAATAAAACATACTGCTAAATATCTAATAAAATATGCTACTAAATATCTTATAAAACATGCTACTAAATATGTAATAAAATATGTTACTTGATATCTAATAAAACTTGTTACTAGATATGTAATAAAACATGAAATAAAATCTGTATGAAGCAGGTTTTAATATAGAATTTGTTATTTTTCAATAAATTAAAGGAGTGACAAAAATGGCACAAGAGAAGAAATGGTTGGATACATCGTTATCCTTCGAAGAAAGAGCACAGGCATTAGCTGATGCAATGACACTTGAAGAAAAAGTTTTCCAGACTCTCCATCGTTCAGCAGCAATCCCCAGACTTGGTGTTCCTGAATACACATGGTGGAATGAAGCATTACATGGCGTAGCAAGAGCTGGTGTTGCTACAGTATTCCCCCAGGCAATCGGATTAGCAGCAAGCTTTGATGAAGATATGCTTGAAAAAGTTGGTGATGTTATTTCAACAGAAGGTCGTGGTATGTACAATGCTCATCGCAAGTATGAGGACCGCGATATTTACAAGGGCTTAACCTTCTGGTCACCTAACGTAAACATTTTCCGCGATCCAAGATGGGGAAGAGGACATGAAACTTATGGTGAAGATCCTTATTTGACATCTCGTCTTGGCGTTCGTTTTATTGAAGGTATGCAGGGCCATGACAAGAAGTACATGAAGGTTGCGGCTTGCGCTAAGCACTTTGCTGTTCACTCAGGTCCTGAGGAAATGAGACATCACTTTGATGCAGTTGTTTCAAAGAAGGATTTGTGGGAAACCTATCTTCCTGCTTTCAAGGCTTGTGTTCTCGAGGCCGGAGTAGAAGCTGTTATGGGCGCATATAACAGAACCAATGGAGAGCCTTGCTGCGGTTCAAGAACTTTACTTGGCGACATTTTGAGAAAGAAATGGGGCTTCAAGGGCCATGTTACTTCTGACTGCTGGGCATTAAAGGACTTCCATGAAGGACATATGGTAACAAACACAGAAGAGGAATCAGTTGCACTTGCTATGAACGAAGGTTGTGATACAAACTGTGGTAACTTGAATGTTCATTTGCTTGGTGCTGTAGAAAAGGGTCTTGTTACAGAAGAAACAATTACCAAAGCAGTTGTAAGATTGTTCACAACAAGAATGAAGCTTGGTATGTTCGATCCTGAAGAAGCTGTTGAATACAATAAGATTGGCTATGAAGCAGTTGATACAAAGGAAAATAAAGAATTTAACAGAGCAGTATCTGCAAAGACAATTACTCTTTTGAGAAATGAAAATAATATTCTTCCTTTGAAGAAAGAAGAATTAAAGACTATCGCAGTTATCGGTCCTAATGCTAACAACCGTAAGGCATTGGTTGGTAACTATGAAGGAACCGCTTCAGAATATGTTACAATTAGTGAAGGTATTCAGAGAGCAGTTGGAAACAGTGTACGCGTACGCTTCTCAGAAGGCTGCCATCTTTTCAAGGACAGAGTTTCAGGTCTTGGAAACAGAAACGACAGAATCTCAGAAGTTAAGGGTATTATTGATGAGTCTGATGCTATTGTACTTTGCATGGGTCTTGATCCCGGTCTTGAAGGCGAAGAAGGCGATCAGGGTAATGAATTTGCAAGTGGTGATAAGCCTAACTGCAAGCTTCCCGGAATTCAGGAGGAACTTATTAAGACCGTAGTAGAGCACGCTAAGGGCAAGAAGGTTATTCTTGTAGTTCTTGGTGGTAGTGCTATTAATCTTTCATGGGAAAGCGAAAATATTGATGGTATTATCTATGGTTTCTATCCTGGTGCACAGGGCGGAAATGCTATTGCAGATATTCTCTTTGGTAAGAAGTCACCTGAAGGAAAGCTTCCTATCACTATCTATGCAACAGATGAAGAACTTCCTGAATTTACAGATTATGCAATGAAGAACAGAACTTACAGATATATGCAGAATGATGCATTATATCCGTTTGGCTTTGGTTTATCATATACAGATTTCAAGCTTACAGTTGATAAGTTTGATGTTACTAAGGGCGCAAAGAGTGTTAAAGCTAAAATTACTGCAAGCTTGACAAATACCGGTAAGATGAAGGGCGCTCAGACAGTTCAGGTATATGTTAAGGCTAATGATGTTGAGGGTGCACCTAATTTCCAGATGAAGGGCTTAAAGAAGGTTACCTTGTCAGCAGGTCAGACAAAGCAGGTTACTATTACTCTTCCTACAACTGCTTTTGCACTTTATGATGATGAAGGCAGACTTGTTCTTAATAAGGGTGATTATACTGTATTCGTTGGAACAAATGCACCTGACAAGAGAAGTGTTTCACTTGGCAACAAGGTTGAAAGCTTTAAGGTAACAGTGGCAGAAACAAAGGTAATTGAGAAGTAAAGGTTGAAATTTAAGTTTTTATATTCTTGGAGGGAAAATGAGGTTACCTTATTTACTTACAGAAAAAATGATTTTAAGACAGAACGCTGCGAACAGGATTTGGGGTTACTCAAATCCTGACACAAGCGTCAGCGTCAGTCTTTTGGGTGATAAAGAACTATCTAAAGCAGAAGGCAAGACAGACGCTAAGGGATTTTTCCTTGTTGAATTGAATGCGCCTTCCTTTGGAGGTCCTTACACACTTGAGATTAAGTGTGGAGATGATGTTGCAACAGTTAAGGATGTATGTGTTGGTGAGATATTCCTTCTTGGCGGGCAGTCAAATATGGAAATACCTCTTGCAAGGGTAAGAGAAAAGTATAAAGAAGATATCGATAAGATGGCTACTGACAGGATAAGAATTTTTCTTGTTCCTAAGAAGTATTATTTTTCTAAACCTCAGGAAGAACTTGGTTTTTACGAAGCCGGAAGTATGAAGGATAATGTGCAGGATTTTGCACATTGGAATTATCTTGAGCAGCCGTATATGGAAAGCTTTTCTGCCTTGGGAACTTTTATGGCAGATGAACTTTTGAGAACTACTAATATTCCGATTGGTCTTGTACAGATAGCGGTTGGAGGAACTCCTGCTGAAGCATGGATTAGCGAGGAAACACTTCGTGATATGAAAATCTATGATCAGGAGATTGAAGATACAGCTAATCCTGAATTTGTTAATGGAACAAAGAATAGCGAGGCTGAGGCCGGTAATGCATGGTGGAAGGAACTTAATGATAATGATCCCGGATTTATAGAAGATTATCCTAATTTAGAGGATGCTTCTTCCTGGACAAGCTTTGAATTTCCTTTCAATGGTGATAAGCAGGGATTTAGAGGTGTTTTTGGTTCAGTATGGCTTCGTAAAGAGGTTATGCTTGATGAGAAATATTTTCCTATCAAAAATGAGAAATGCCTTCTGAGACTTGGAACAATGATAGATTCTGATATAACTTATCTTAATGGTAAGTCTGTTGGTACAACAGGATATCAGTATCCGCCGAGAGCATATTCTTTTGATTCATCACTTTTGCATCCCGGTAAGAATGTTATAACAATTCGCCTTTGCACGACTTATTGCTCGCCGATGACAACTCCTGATAAGCCTTATTACATCGGAATTGATGGAGCAAGAATAGATTTAAAGGGAGAGTGGAAGTTTATGGCAGGCAAGGCAATGCCTCCTGCACCACCGGCCACCTTCTTTGAATACAAGGCAAGAGGAACTTACAATGCTATGCTTTGTCCTGTCTCAAAGGTTAATTACTCGGGTATTGCTTTTTATCAGGGCGAATCAAATGACGGTAATCCTAAATCGTATGAAAAGGTATTCAGGGCTGTTATTGCCGATTGGAGAAAGCTTCTTGGAGAAAAGCCATTTGTATTTGTTCAGCTTGCTAATTTCGGTATGAATCTTTCTAATAAGGACTTTTGCGGCTGGGCTGAAATTAGAGAAGCGCAGAGAAAGTGTCTTGATATAAAGGATACCGGAATGGTAGTAGCAACGGATGTTGGTGAGTTCAATGATTTACATCCGATGAATAAACGCGATTTGGGTTGGAGAGCAGCAGCTTTCATGAACAAGCTTTGTGGTTTAAATGCAGTTGGATTAAATGTAACTGCAAGACAGAACTTTAAAGTAAATGTACAGGAGGTTGAGGCACCTTACGAAGATAATTGTAAGTACGAGATATTCTTTACTGATGAAAATAACAAAAGAGTAAATGTTTTCTATCATGAATTTAAGATGACTCCTTCAACAAACAGAACACTTACTGAAAATGTGTTTGTAAGACATGAATCACATCCGGTTGGTGAGTTTGTAATATTCGAATGTGATAAGAGCAGATATGCATCAGCTGAACTTAAGGATGGAAAGCTTTATGTATCGTACATCAAGAATGCTGAATTGACAGGAATTGCATATGGCTACTCAGACAGTCCCCAGCTTTGCTTATATACTGATGAGTCTGTTCCGATTCCACCTTTCATTTACGAGATGAAGAAATGAAGCGATAATAAGATATCAAATAAGATATAAAATATGTTAATAAACAAAAAGACAGTGTTAGGCTGTCTTTTTGTTTACAATTAGAGTTTGCTGTCGTTTTTGTTTACGATTAGTATTTGTCGTTGTTTTATTGTTTACATTCAGCTCGCATTTAACTTGTATTCAGCTTACAACATTCGGTTTGTATATAAACGCTGAAAATGTTTTTAATTAAACTCTGTAAGATTTTTTCGTTTCCATAAAGGAAGATGATTAAGCTGACACTGACGGTTTTCTCTTTCTTTAATTGCAATTGTGGCGAAATATTCTTTCCAAAGTACTACAAAATAGTCAGAAGATTCCTTAAATTTGGAAAGCTCTAAAAATTCATCTTCAGTAAGATACTTAATGAAAAAATCAGTATTTTTAGGATGGATGGCTGCAAGTTTTCTTTTATCATCAACAATCATCCAGTGCTCCATGGGCATTCTGTCTGAAAAATGGCTGGCGACACGATGAATAACATTGCTTTTCGGCTCAATATGGGCAAGATATACTTCGTTGTTTATTGAATTGAAACGAATGAATTCAATAAAGGAATATGCTTCGTTAGCAGATTTCTTTTGTATCTCTGCCATTTTGAGGACTTGAGGGTAACTTAATGCTTTGGTGATATCTTTGCCTAACTTGAAACCAAGTATTAAAAAACGATAAATGATATCAAGCTTATCTTCTTCAGAAGAAGTCGCAGCGTAGTATACCCATTCATATGCAAGCTCAGAGATTTTATTTCTGATTGAACGGATAACACTTTCTTCTTTGGCTGGATCTGGTTCAACATGAACATACTCAACAAATAATTCAGGATTGCAAATTGGTTCAATCAAAAGACGGACATTATCATGCCCTTTTTTACTTGCCCATGCATCATAAATGCAGGTCATCATAGCTGTTAAGTTGTCGTCACATGAGAAAATAGTCATATTAAACCTATGTTAAAATACTACATAACTTATGTTGGAATGCAAACCAATCTATCCTGAAATGCATATAAATCTATGCAAAAATACCGTATAAATCTAAGTTGAGATATAATATTGTAAATATCAAATTTGTCATCAGGCAAAGCTCATTCCTGCATCAAACAAAGAGAGCTGGACATAATTGTCATTTTGATGGGCAATTTTCCAATTGTCTTTACTCTCCATGCTGGTAAGACCTGTATAAATGGTGTTTTCCTCAATTTTGACAGGGTACATTAATTTGCCCATGCAGGTAATGAAATAATGTGCTCTTTTCAGTACTACACCAAATCTCTTAAGGGCATCATAATCTAAGTGGCCGTATCTTCTTGAGGTGATGATTCTTTGCGCAGATTTCGGACCAATTCCCGGCACACGAAGAAGTGTTTCATAATCAGCAGTTTCTACTTCAACAGGAAACATTCCGAGATTTCTCAAAGCCCAATCGCACTTTGGATCAATATCTTTTCGGAAGTTTGGCATTTCTTCAGATAGCAGTTCATTAGCCTGGAAACCATAATATCTTAAAAGAAAGTCAGCCTGATAAAGTCTGTGTTCTCTCAATAACGGAGGCGGCGTGCCAATAGCAGGCAAAGCTGAGTCTTCATTTATTGGTATGTAAGCAGAAAAGAATACTCGTTTTAAATCATAAGTTTGATAAAGTGCCTGAGTTGTGCGCACCAAATCAAAGTCAGTTTCCGGTGTCGCACCAATAATCATCTGCGTACTTTGCCCTGCTGGCGCAAAAGCTCTGTACAGTTTATCTGCCTTTGAAAGAACGGCATCGCGACCGGGAAGTATCAGCTTTGATGAAACTGCCGGAAGATCTTTTTCTAACCCAAGAAGCTTTGCAGCCTCCCCATTTTGTTCTATTTTGGAACCGAAAGGATTAAAAGCTGTCTTGAAAATATTGTTGCTTAAATAATTATTGCCGTTAGCACGAGACATCTTTGCATCCTCACCGATTGCAAGTCTGTGAGCGGCAATTGTGCTTTGAACCTTACTCATTGGATTGAGAATGGAAGAAAAGCTCTTGTTTGGTGCCAGCTTTTTTAAGCTTTCAACGGTAGGTAACTCCATATTTACACTTACTCTGTCAGCAAGGTAGCCTGCAACGGCAAGTAAGTCATCACTTGCTCCGGGTATTGTTTTTATATGAATATAGCCATTAAATCTGTATTTGGTTCTCAGAAGATATAAAACTTCACACATTCTCTCCATAGTGTATGTAGGATTTTTAATAACTCCTGA
This sequence comes from Lachnospiraceae bacterium, assembly GCA_024403335.1. Lineage (GTDB taxonomy): Bacteria > Bacillota > Clostridia > Lachnospirales > Lachnospiraceae > JAKSSA01. Next base: position 24,184 of record JAKSSA010000028.1, on the reverse strand, counting down.
AGAAAGAAAAAGACCTTCGATGTAGTTTCTTTTATAGAATTCAATTGTGAGCTGGCAGAGCTCATCAGGCTCGAACTCAGCTCTTGGAACATCATTAGATTTACGGTTAATGCAATATTTGCAATCGTAAATACAATGATTTGTAAGTAGGATTTTGAGCAATGAAATACATCGTCCATCTGCAGCAAAACTATGACAGATTCCGCAAGCTTTAGCATTGCCCAACATATCTTCCTTGCCTTTTCTGTCAACTCCACTTGAAGTACAAGCTACATCATACTTTGCTGCATCAGCAAGGATGTGTACCTTCTCCATGGTGGATTCTTTAATTGCCGCAGTGATAATTTCGTTCATGTCTCTCCAATATCGGAATCTTCTCTCAACTTCCGATCTTGTTCTTGTTTTGTTCTTAAATCGAACATTTGTCTTTCTTGATTGTATTATAACAAAACGTTTGTTCGATGTCAATGCAAAAATAAAAGAGACAATATGCTTTAGCTTTAGTTTTTTATGGTTTTTCCTATTGTCTCTTTTGATTCTAGAGTTTTACTGTTTTCAATTTTATAGTTACATAGTTTTGCTATTTTTAATACTACAGTTCGATAATTTTATAATTCCAAAATTCTACAGTTCGATAACTCTGTAGTTCCAAAATTCTACAATTCTACGGTTCTACAGTTTTATAGTTCTACAGTTCTACGTGCTGTGCCATGGTTCTTTCATAGCTGTAACCACGATCACTCTTTATTGTGACTGCTTTAAGCTCGAAATACTTGATTGCATTTTTTGTAAGTAAAAGGTCGAAAGCTACAGAATCCTTTCCTTGAAGAAGCTTTGTGGTAATCTGTGGCTTTGCTGCATCGCGAAGAAGCTTGTTTAATTCTTCTTTAGGAGTTGCAACCTCGCCTAAGTCATGCCAAACCTTTAAAGGATTACAGCATTCTTCATCAACGGTTTTTATAAGAAGAGAATAATTTTGTCCTTCAGTGCAGGGAAGAGAGACATTGATATTTAACTCGTTTCCTTCACAGTAAAAATCCGGATTCCAAGCACATCCCTTGTAAGAACCATCTTCTGTTTTTACGATAACTGCATTTTCTGATTTGAAAACGGCCTCTCCTTTTAATTCCTTGAAGAATGCAAAGGTCCAGAAGGTGGGCTTTGGAATAATACCATTTGCCACCAAACCGAAGCCGCCTGAAAATGGGGTATAAGCTACGCCCATCTCTTCAAAAACATCTCCGAAGGTCCAATAAGAGTAGGAGGCATGCTTGTCTCCAAGTTTTGAAAGCATATGTGCCACATATGCCGCATTAAGATTGGTATCATGTATAGGAGCGTTAGGAACATAGGAAGTATTAAATTCGGTGATGTGAATGTCCATTCCCTTGAATTCACTAAAGCTGTCAACGATTTCCCTTGATTTTTCAAGAACAGCGAAAGCTTCTGAAGGCTTGTGTAAATCAATATAGGAATAGTGTCCGTCAATTTGTAGCTGGCAGCTTGTATAATGATGTCTTGTAACAAAATCCAAAGGAACATTGAGACTTTGAACGAAACGCAAGAATTCCCTCATCCATCTTTCGTCGTCAACACCGCATATGGCAGGTCCGCCAACTTTAAGCTCACAACTTACTTCCTTAACAGCGAGCGCAGTACAACGATAGAGTTTGAAATATTCCTGCATGTCAGCACCCTTCCAGAAACCGGGAAGATTAGGCTCGTTCCAGACTTCAATGGGCCACTTTTTTACTTCCTCAATGCCATATCTTTCTATCAAATGTGAAAGGGTTGTTTTTACAAGCTTCGCCCATTCTTCATAATCAGATGGAGGTGTAGTATTTCCTTTCCAATAAAAAACAGTCTGGTCTCCGGAGGCCATCTTTTCCGGCATGAAGCCTAATTCAAGAAAAGGTCTGATATTTAATTTAAGATAGTTATCCATGACACGATCAAGATAGGTGAAATTGTACTCGATGTGTTCAACGCCATCAAAGCCCTTTCTTCTCTGATAAATTGCCATATCATCTGAAAAAAGACCATGGCCTCTTATATATTTAAAGCCTATTATATCCTGCACATATGCAAGCTGTTTCTGGTATTCTTCCTGTAAAGCAAGTCCCATTCTTCCGGTGCCGATACAGAAATCTGCATGATTGTTAAATAAAGCCTTGTCGCCTTCCTTAACTTTAATCTGAGTTTTCATAGATTGTCCTTTCTGAAATGTTTTGCAGACATCAAGGCTATAATGTAAAAATTACAATAATCTTTACTATAGCGCAAAGCTTGAATAAATGAAACTTAACTTTAATGTAAAGCTTGATAAACGAAACTTAACTTTAATGCAAAGCTTGAATAAACGAAACTTAACTTTAATGCAAAGTTTAAATAAATGAAACTTGACTTTAATGCAAAGCTTAAATAAATAAAACTTGACTTTAATGTAAAGCTTGAATTAATGAAACTTTATTTGCTGATGTCTGAATTGACATGTTTTCTTCTTGAATTATACAGGATAAATAAAGATACCACAAGTTGAAAAAGCGCCCCTTGTATAAAGGAGCGCTCAAGGATTTGTAACCCTAAAAAAAGAGGAGAGCCTGATAGAGGGGGAGGAAACTATCAGGCTTTTATTATGAAAAAAATCTTGTACAAAAGATTAGGTATATGCTTTTTTGTTTTGATAAGTTCTTTTGTTCTTGTCTTATCTTTGACTATATTATAGAATTGAAAAATGAACGGAATATGATTGAAATATGAACTTTTTGTTAATTCAAATCTTCTAATCTTTTTTTAATAATTCGCTTTTTTAGGGCGAAAAAGGGCAGGGTAATGATGAATTGTGAACGAATTGTAAACGAAAATGAAAAATATGATGGAATTATTGAAATAGAAGATGATTTTGATCTTCAGAAAATAATGGATAGCGGTCAGGCTTTCAGAATAGTTAAGCTTGATAATGGCTTTTTTCGTTTTATAACCGGCGAGAAAGTTCTTTACATGAGACAAATAAGTGAAAACAGCTATGAAGTGAAGGGGTTTGATAAGTCCTGGTATGAATATCTGGATCTTTCAACGGATTACAGGCAAATAAGAGCTGATTTAAAGGATGATTATCTTATTGAATGTGCAGAGGTTTCAAAGGGAATAAGAATCCTTAAGCAGGACCCGTTTGAAACCATACTTTCGTTTATTATTTCTCAAAGAAGGAATATTCCTTCAATAATAAAGTCGGTAAATGCAATAGCCTGCGCATATGGAAAGAAAATAGAAACCGAATTTGAAACTTTATATACATTTCCGCCAAAGGAAGCTTTAGCCGAAAAAACTGAAGAGGATTTTAAGGATTTTGGGCTTGGATACAGACTTCCTTATATTGTTGACGCGGTAGAAAAAGCCAATAATGTCTTAAATTTAGAAGAACTTTCCTGCTTTTCAGATGATGAGCTTTTTGAAAAATTAAAGTCAATTAAGGGAGTAGGAGATAAGGTTGCAAACTGCATCTGCCTTTTTGCCTATGCCCGTAAAAATAATGCGCCGGTTGACGTGTGGATTCAGAGGTCAATCGACGCACATTATGATGGTATTAATCCATTCTTTGCATATGACAAAAATGCCGGGGTTTATGAGCAGTATGTCTTTTATAAGGAAAGAAATCAGGCTTCGAAACCATGAATGAGTCCCTGGCCGTCGCAACCTAAATATAACTTTCCAAATTCATGCTTGTCGCCATCAATTGAATTGATTCCTCCAAAATGTTGAAAATCATTATTTATACGCTCCCATTCAAAACAGGGGGCATTTTTTGTTTCTGCTCGGAATATGCCATATTCCTTACCGATTTTGCCAACGATATAAAGTTCTTTTTCTTTATCTTTCATTGAATGATTTTTTGCTATACCAATTCCTAAAGAATAGGCAAAATCAACATTTTCGATTTTTCTTAGAAAGGCTTTCTCTTCGTCAACTCGTAATTCATATAATCCTTTTTCTCCGGCAGCAAGATAAAAAAGTCCTTTTTCGTAAGGAACTGTACGTACTTCACTATCGGCATATTTAAGTGATGACAAACCATTTGGGAGTAGTGAAGAGGACCCATTAGGAAGCAATATGTCAAATTCCTGATAATTAATGCCTTTGTCATGACTTACATAAAGTTCTCCATTATCAGTTATGGCATAGAAATAATCTGAATCTACACTATCAGCGTAAACCTTGATTGAGACCTCGTCATTAATTTTATTGTCTGCTGCATTAACAGATTTGTGAAAATTACAACTTACAAAGCTGTGTCCTCCATCTGTTGAACATATTACAAGACTTGATGGCATAAGTGACCAGGTCTTAGCAATGCTCCAGACAATGTTTTTACAATTTTGTGACATGGCAACCCAGCCGGGATTAGTGTTTGGTGCTTCAATCCTTTTGATTGAATTTAAAATATCTTCGGAAAGTTCACCCTTAGGCGCGATATGTTCAAAGGTTTTGCCATCATCCTTTGTGACAATCAGTCCACCTTTTGTTGTTCCACTCCAATTGCCTCTTGCAGTGACTATGAAGGCTCCTTCGATTTCTTCTGAAGATACCACATTTAGACAGGTAATATACCTGTTTTTGCCATCGTCAAATGAATTGATACATTCTTTATCGGTCTCTTTAAAAGCAAAACCACCTAAATCTCCAATTATATCGATGACTTTGTTGTTTCCTAAGACAGGAGAGTGAACCTGAAGATGTACAGTCTCTTCAAGACCGTAGCAGCAGTCTGTGAAAATGCATTCCCTGTCTGTCAGGTTATCACATCTGAAAACCCCGGTGCCTGAGTTAAACCAGATTTCGTTATAGTTTACGGGATTGATTTTAATATCGCTCATCCAATGCAGCAAATTTCTGTCGCCGTTATAAAAAGGCTTCATATAGGAAGTATCAGGAACAAATCTGCCTGTGTCAAGACCTTCAAGGATAACCTCCCAGCTGTTACCATAGTCAAAGGAACGGTATATGCGCTCGTTAAAAGGTCTGTAAAGGGTGGTAAGCACAACCAGACCACTTTTTGCTTCACAAGCACATATTCCTCCAAAACCATAACGGCAGGGATTTATTTCGCTATCTGAATTTGTGGTAAGCTGCTTTAAATCGTTTGGTGTGATGTTTTTGTAGTTTGAAAAAGCACCTTTTTCGTCAAACTCATATCGGAGTACGAACCCGCCTGTTATATTGCCTGTATCGCAACTGTATATAAGCTTTGCATATTCTTTTGGCATGCTTTTATTTTTTAATCTGCCTGTTTGAACGAAGGTTATATAAAGATACTTTCCGTCGAAAGAATATCTGTGGGGAACAGGCCCTGGACAGTCAGAATCATCAGAAAGGCAGTCCTTTGGATATGGGAGATTTTTAAAACTCAAACCATGATCATAGGATACTTTTAATGTATTGTATCTTAATAGCCCGTTATATTTTAATGAAAGCCCTGTTGCCTCGTCAGAGTTATCAGAATGACTTTCTTGACAGTTTGGCTCAACATCGCCTTTTGCTAAATCATCGCTCTTTAGATTGCTACAAGCACCTTCATCAATAAAACTTGCGCTTCCAACAATTACCATTCCTTTTACAGCAGGATGGCAGAAAACAAACGTGAGGGCATCGTTTTTGTCAATGCCGTTTGAAGGAAAGAAGGTTTTGCCATTATCTTCAGAAATAAAAAGACCGTCATTTTGTGAGGCAAAGTAAAAGCGATTTTTGATGAAGGGGTCTTTGACAAGTCTTTTGCCTGCACCTCTGCCGGGATAATTACCATGTGTATTTGCATTAAAGAAAGAATTTGCAGTAATAGAATAACTGCATTTATCTTCGTTTACTGAATACTTACTGAATTTACTTAATTGTTTTGGGACTCCGCTTATCACAGAAATTGATTTTTCGTCTTCACAAATATCAAGCGCGATAGGGTAGGATTCACTTTTGTCCTGCTTGCTTACATGACTTGCAAGGGAAAGCCAGCGGTTCTCATCTCTTTTATAGTAATAACAGCCTCCGACATCGGTTCTACAGAATAATTCACCTTTTTTTTCACTGAATTCAAGGCCTGTTACATAACCGCCTCCATTGATTGGCATATTTTTGTATGAATAGGGTATATTTTTCATCAAATCTCCTAATTTTTCATATTTGTAAAAACGTTATTATTGGATAGATATGTTATTTTTTATAAGGCAAGTTTATCGGTTATGCTGTTATGTTACAATGTGTTATATTAGCTTATCATATGATTATTTCTTGAGATAATAGTTGAAAAAATTGTTGCAATTGACGGACAAGTTGATAAAATTATATAAAAAAATAAACTTACAAAACCATACGGTTAATGTTGGTTTGTTAAAACAGGGGGTAGACAATGGCATCATATGAAATTAATTTTTTCTCGGCTTCTTTGAAAAGATGTGTTCCTTTCAGGGCATTTATTCCAAACGATCAGTTAAGTCAGTGGATTGAATATAATCCGAATTATAAGCGCGAAACTAAGACACTTTTCCTTCTTCATGGATATATGGGAAATGATGTTGACTGGGGATTTAACAGCCTTGCTGCAGAATTAAGCACAACATATAATCTTGCAATAATTATGCCATCAGGCGAAAACAGCTTCTATCTGAATGCAGAAGCTACAGGACATAAATATGAAGATTATGTTGGGACAGAGCTTCCTGAATATGTTCACAGGGTATTTGGATTATCTGCCAAGCCTTCAGATAATTATATCTGTGGTCTTTCCATGGGAGGTTTTGGAGCGATACATACAGCGCTTGCTCATCCTGAAACTTTTGGCAAGATGATGGGACTTTCTTCTGCACTCATATGCGATGGCTTGAATGGAATGAAGGATGGCGACGATAATGGTATGGCAAATTATGCTTACTATGAATACTGGTTTGGACCTTTAGATAAAATAGACGAAAGCCATAACAATCCTAAGTTTTTGGTAAAAGAAAGACTTACAAAGGGCGAGAAAATACAGCCTGTTTATATTGCTATTGGAACAGAGGATTTTCTTATTGAGCCTAACCGCAATTTCAAGGCATTCCTTGATGAAAAAAAGGTTGAAGTTACTTATGTTGAAGATAAAGGTGTTCATGACTGGAAATTCTGGAATAAATATCTTGAGCCTGCAATTAAATGGGCTTTGGAAATCTGATTTTACACTAATGAATAAATGCTGACTGCCGATATAATAAATGTAGTATACGATAAAAATTAAGTATATGCATGCCGGTGAGGTCAGTGATGAAATATTTTGCGAATACATTCTTTATAATTTTTATATTTTTGTTTGTTTTCTCTTTTGTCGGTTGTGGCGAAGGGGATAAAAAACAACCCGGATTATTTGAAGACCGCTTACAGGGAGCTTTAAAGGATAAGGATGAGTATCTTCTTATCACTCCTACAAGGGGTCTTTTTCCGACTGCAGCGCCAACTTCATCACCTATTCCGACAATCACACCAAGACCTACAAGCTTGCCAAGCAATGCTTACAAAGATTTCGAGAGAGAAAAGGACAAACTTGAAAATGATGAATATTTGTTAGCTGAAACACACCCTGAGATTTATGAATTAGGCTATGATAAAAATGAATTAAAAAAGCTTGAATACTGCCTGACAATGGCTAATGGAGTGTATGACAATTCTGTTATCAAGTGCATGAATGGTGATATTGTCGCATATTATTCAAACGATCAGATTGTTATTTATACTCATGACTTCATAAAAATCACTTTGTTCTATTATTACTCTGCGCGTTCTACCACTGACTATTCAGTATGCAGCTTCGGAAAGCAGATAAGAGATTATTACGATGATTTATTGACTGTTTTGCGTGGTGTAGAATATTATGAGCCTGACAGAAAGTATCTTTATAAGGACTATACAGCGTTTCTTGACTCAATTGACTATACTATCCTTGCAGCAGGTGAGATAGAGCCTGAAAACAAAAAGTCTTTTGAGCTTTATTCAAGGGAAGGATATAACAGTTCATATCATTATTCTATGTTTAACACAGCATATCTTTCTCCTTTTAGAACCAGGGTATCAGAAATTGGCAAGTCGGATAATATATTCTATTATAAGTATCTGCGCTATAATGAGAGAGGATATAACGAAAATGAGTTATATTCAGATGATTCGATAGAAATCATATTCGATGATTCTTTTACACCTGATGATGCAATGGCACTTTATGACAACTTCCTTCTTGATGGGATGGAAATGACAGATTTGGATTCTGAGTATTTTACTTTTGATGGAAAGGTTACAGCATATACTTTTGATTTACTTGAAACACCTTTTTACTTAGAAGATACGGTTTCACTTTCAATCAGAGGAAATAAATACAGCTTGAAAGTCGATTTTGCCAATGAAGCAGAATTTGAATGCAAGAATGTCAAGAATAAATATTCTAATCCTGTTTCTGAAGAAATAGAATATGAGCCTTTATCTGCAGAAGTTTTTATTTCACATGACAGTGTTTATGCAAGATATGAAAGCGGAATGGTTTTAAAGCTTCTTGATAATAATCACAAAGAAATCTCATTCCCGAAGCATCCTTATAATGTGCTCAATAACTTCGCATTTGAGTATGGATATTATGGTGACGAGTCAGAATACTTCATTACAAGGATAGACGATATTATCTGTTTTAGAAGAGTTGGTCTTTACGATGCGGATTATACTCTGGTCAGAAAAGTCGGAGATGACTACTACATGGTAAATGGTTACAAGGATTTGTCGGATGGTATCTATGAATGGAAGTCACCAAGAAGAATAAGCAGCATGTATGAGCCCTTTGATGCATTCCTTGATAATGAACTTGGCGCATTTTATTATAAGTATTATAGAAATAACGAGTTTACAGAAGAGGAAGACTCAAAAATTGCCGAAAGTAATGTAAACAGAAAATTCTATATTACTTATAAATATTTTGAGGAATATGGGTACGCTGAGCTTAAAAAGGTCAAAATGGTTTATGATTATTATGTTACGGACAATTCACTTGTATATGAATATAACGAGCATGAAACCAATAACTATGATACTCAGGTAGGCTTCTTTGTTAAAAAGGCAACCATGAAAAAGGTTAAATTTGATGAAGAATTTGAGAATGTAATAAAGAGAACCAAACTGAGAGATGACAGTACCTTTAATCCTTTGTACTGATATTGTTACTGATATTAATGAAACTAATATTGTTACCAATAATGATACTAATATTGATGTTTGGGTTGAGGCAAACAGCTTGCGATAAAAAATAAGCAATAATAAGTGGCAAAAAAATAAGCGATTATCGATAATAAGCCTGCTAAGCTTAAAAAGATAATTGCTTTTTTATTTTAAACAATATAATAAATGATGCTCAATGTTAATATAAAAATAACAAAAAGTGGGAGAGTCCCGACAACATGGATCGATTTCTCCCCCACTTAAATAACGATGTCTTTAAAATAATGAACAAATGTGTCAAAAATGTGTCAATGGGGTTAATGATATGTTAAAAATTGTGAATTAGTTTGAAATGTTATGAAAATGGAAAGAAGATAAGTGAATATCAGAAAGTGATATTTGCAATCAAGCTATTTCTATTTGCATAGCATTTTTTAAAGAAATAAATTATAATTTTCTCTGGTTTTAGATAAAAAATATAATATGGGGTTATAATTATGGGTTTTGAAAAAGCTTGGTTAAACTATTCAAGAAAGGATTGCAAATTTCCACAGGAATATTCAACGCTTAGTGTTGCAATTGATAACGGAAAAGATGTTACTGATATTGCAAATAATGTTGGATTGACAAGTGATTTGGAAATGGTAATTATCCGCAATGCTGTTAAGGAAATTAATGAGGCTTTTATTGGTTTTTATGGAGAGTCATTTAAGGAAACTGAATACAGTGACAATACAGATATAGTACTCAGATTAATTAAGTGTAAAGACAGCAAAGAACTTAATGATGATGCATATTCTATTTCAGAGAAGAAGGGTCAGCTTGTTTTATCTGCAAGAAAAGCTGAGAATTTACTTCAGGCTGCTTTTGAATTTATACGACTTATTGCAAGAGAATGTGAAATTTCAGGAAGAAAGGTGTATGAGCCTTCAAATCCTTTGAGAATGCTTAATCACTGGGACAACTTTGATGGTTCGATTGAAAGAGGTTACTCAGGTAATTCTTTTTTCTTCATAGATGGGGCAGTTCTTGTAGATGCAAGAACTGAACTGTATGCAAGACTTTGTGCTTCAGTTGGAATAAATGCGGCTGCCATCAACAATGTTAATGTTCATAAGAAAGAATCATATCTCATTACAGATAAGCACCTTGACAGGATTGTTAAGCTTCAGAAAATTCTGGCATCTTATGGCATTAAGCTTTTTTTGAGTATAAATTATGCCGCTCCAATTGAAATTGGCGGACTTGATAACTGTGATCCGTTAGATGAGAATGTTTCAAAATTCTGGGAAGAAAGAATCGCTGAGATTTATAAACTGATGCCTGAATTTGGTGGCTTCCTTGTTAAAGCAGATTCAGAAGGTCGTCCGGGTCCTTTTACTTATGGAAGAGATCATGCAGAGGGTGCAAACTTATTTGCAAGGATTTTAAAGGAATATGGCGGAATTCTTATCTGGAGATGCTTTGTATATAATTGCAAACAGGACTGGAGAGATATGGTGACTGACAGAGCGAGAGCCTGCTATGATAATTTTGTTGGCCTTGATGGAAAGTTTTTATCAAATGTTTATCTTCAGATTAAGAATGGCCCTATGGATTTCCAGATAAGAGAGCCTATTAATCCTTTATTTGGTGCAATGTCTGGAACTAACCAAATCCTTGAAGTTCAGGCCGCACAGGAATATACAGGACAGCAAAGACACATTTGCTATCTTATTCCGATGTGGAAGGAAGCACTTGAATTTAAGACTTACTGCCTTGATAATGAAGAACTTGCATTAGCTGCATATGACGAAGCTAAGGGAAGTGAACCTTTGGACAAGGTTAAGGACATTGTTGCCGGAAGAACCTACAGATTTTCAAAGGGCGGTATGGTTTCTGTTTCTAATACAGGTGATGATGATAATTGGACAGGACATGACTTTGCAGCGCTTAATTTCTATGGCTTCGGCCGTCTTGCTTTTAATACTGAGCTTACTGCTGAAGAAATCGCAAGAGAGTGGATTTCTTTGGAATTTGGCAATGACCCTTTGGTTATGGAAGTTATTTTGAAGATTGTTCTTGACTCAAGAGAGGTTTATGAAAAGTATACTTCCCCTTATGGAATTGGCTGGATGGTTAATCCTTCACATCATTATGGCCCTAATGTAGATGGTTATGAATATGACCGCTGGGGTACATATCATAAGGCAAATCATAAAACGGTTGGTCTTGACAGAACTTCAAAAGGAACAGGTTATGCAACACAGTATTTTAAGCAGAATGCTTTAATGTACGAAAATATCGATACCTGCCCTGAAAATTTACTGTTGTTTTTCCATAAAGTACCTTATAATAGAGTTATGTCAAATGGCAAAACATTGATTCAGAATATTTATGATATGCACTTTGAAGGCGCATATGCGGTTGCAAGAAAATATGAGCTCTTTAAAACCCTGGAAGGACATATTCCGGAACACATCTTTAAGAGATGCTGCGAAAGAATGGAACATCAGGTAGCACACTCAGCTGAGTGGAGAGATGTAGTTAATACATATTTCCATAGACTGACTGATATTGATGATGAACAGGGAAGAAAAATATACGAATAATACGAGGAGGCATTTTATATGCAGATGTCATTACGCTGGTACGGACAGAAGGACGATAGTGTAACACTTGAACAAATCAGACAGATTCCCGGAGTTAAGGGCATTGTTTCAGCTTTACATCATATTCCTGCAGGTGAAGCTTGGCCTTATGATGAGGTAATGAAAAGAAAGAACGAGATTGAGGCAGCAGGCTTAAAGTGGCTTGGAGTTGAAAGTATAAATGTTCATGAGGATATCAAGCTTGGAAAGCCAAGTCGTGATAAACTGATTGATAACTATATTGAATCTCTTGAAAATGTCGGAAAAGCAGATGTTCATCTTGTTTGCTATAATTTCATGCCTGTTTTTGACTGGACAAGAACAGACCTGGCAAAGGTTTTGGAAGATGGCTCTAATACGCTTGCTTATGATGGAAAGGTACTTGAAGGCATTAATGTTAAGGATATGTTTGCCCGTATTGAAAGTGGTTCAAATGGTTTCCTTTTGCCTGGCTGGGAAGCAAACAGAAAAGACGAGATTATGCGACTTTTCGAAGAATATCAGGGAATGACTGCCGACAAGCTTTTTGAAAATTATAAGTATTTCCTTGACAGAATCATGCCTACCTGTGAGAAATGGCAGATTAAGATGGCTGTTCATCCTGATGATCCGGCTTGGAATATTTTCGGTTTGGTAAGAATTGTTACAAGCGAAGAGGCTTTATTGAGAATAGCAAGACTTAATCCTTCAAAGATGAATGGCTTTACTCTTTGCACAGGTTCTCTTGGCAGCAACAGAAAGCAGAATGATTTGGTTAAAATCATCCGCAATAAAGAAATTGCAGAAAGAATATATTTTGCACATTTAAGAAACATGCATTTCAATTCAGATTCTGAATTCTATGAATGCGCTCATCTTTCATCAGAAGGCGAATTTGATATGTATGAAATCGTAAAGGCTTTGGTTGATGGAGGCTTCGACGGTTTGGTTCGTCCTGATCATGGAAGAATGATTTGGGGCGAGCAGGCAAGACCGGGATATGGTTTATATGACAGAGCTTTAGGTGCAACTTATCTTGCTGGCCTTTTCGAGGCTGTTGAGAAGCAGAAAAGATAGTTTTTAGTAAAAAGTTAAGGAACCACTATTCATTCTTATGAAAGAATGGTGGTTTTTTAGTGTCTTATGAAAGGATAGTGGTTTTTTAGTGGACTTTATAAAGACAGTTTGTTAAAATGTAAAGCTGTATGCATTATATATTATTGTGTTTTAGTAAGGTGATTTATGAATAGTTTTATTAGGAGATTCGTAGGCGATAAGGAATTTTACAAAAGAGTTTTTGCGATAGTAATTCCTATCACAATTCAGTCAGGTATTACCAATTTTGTTAATCTGCTTGACAATCTGATGGTTGGGCAGGTTGGTACTGTGCCAATGAGTGGCGTTGCAATTATTAACCAGCTCATATTCGTGTTTAATCTTTGTATTTTTGGCGGGTTGTCAGGTGCCGGAATTTTTGGCTCACAGTATTGGGGCAAAAGAAATCATGAAGGTTTGCGAAATGTCTTCAGAATGAAGGTTTTGATTGCATTGTTTGTTTCCCTTGTTGGCATTTTGGTATTTTTAATATTCGACGATAATCTGATTATGTGGTATCTTAAGGGCGAGGGAAATTCTGCAGAGATTAATGCATTAACCTTGCAATATGCGAAGGAATACTTAAGTGTATCAATATGGGGATTGTTGCCGTTTGCTTTAATTCAAATTTATGTAAGCTCACTTAGAGAAACAGAAGAAACAGTGCTTCCAATGAAGGCAGGAATTGCAGCAGTTGTTGTAAATTTAGTATTTAATTATTTACTGATTTTTGGTAATTTTGGATTCCCTGAACTTGGAGTAAAGGGTGCGGCCATAGCAACGGTTTTGTCGCGTTTTGTTGAGCTTGCAATAGTTCTTATATGGACTTATATGCATACTTCTAAGTTCCCTTACTTTATTGGTGCATTCAGACATTTCAGAATTCCTACAGAACTGTTTACTGGTATTTTGAAAAAGGGAACACCGCTTCTTGCAAATGAAGCTTTGTGGTCCATGGGTATTGCTGCGCAGCTACAGTGCTATTCCTTAAGAGGACTTGAGGTGGTAGCTGCAATGAATATAAGCAATACTATCAACAACCTTTTTAACATTGCTTTTATTTCTATGGGAAATGCAGTTGCTATCATAATCGGAATGCGACTTGGCGCAAATGAGATTGAAGAAGCAAAAGATGAAGACAGAAAACTGATTGCTTTGTCAATTGTGTTGGCAGCTTCGGTTGCAATTATTGAAATAGCATTGTCTTCATTATTCCCTCTTTTGTATAAAACAGAGCCTGAAGTAAGAGCATATGCGTCACAGTTCATTATTATTTCTGCTTCCTTTATGCCTATGGCAGCATTTTTGCACGCTTCTTATTTCACAATAAGAAGCGGTGGAAAAACTATTGTTACCTTCCTTTTTGACAGTGCGTTTATGTGGGTGGTAACAATTCCTTTGGCAAAGGTACTGGCAAATTATACAAGTATGCCGATTCAGCCTTTATATATTTGTGTGCTTGCAGCAGATGTTATTAAATGTATAGTTGGATTTGTTATGCTTAAGAAGGGTGTTTGGATTCAGAACATAGTTGATAAGAAAGAAGAAGTAAAGTAATTTTAATATTCAGTTAATACTTACCGATTATTGCTGTAACGAATGGGTATTAATATAGTGACATGATTTTTAAGGAGGATTCTTATGAAAAAAATTGTGTCACTATTTTTAATTGTTTTGATTTTGTTTATGATTTGTTTAAACGAAAACCAGGCATTAGCAGATGAAATCCAAACGCCATCTGGCATAGACTATAGCGATATTGGTGATGCACTTGACGAATATGTGAAAAAGTATGAAGCAGGTTTAGCTTCCTGCGAAGTTGCCGTTTATGACAGGAATGGTATTACAAAAGAAGATGTGATTTGTAAAAAAAGATGATGTGAATTACACGAAAGCATTTGTAATTGAGTTTTAAATGATTAGACATTTGTGTCCAATACCGAAAAATATGGCATTTCTCACTTTGTGTCGTTAAAAAAAGTATTGGAAATTGTTAAGCTTGGTTCGAAAGGAGGAACAGATATGGACCAGATTAAAATAGGATTGTTTCTTAAAAATTTGAGAAACGAAAAGGGCTTGACTCAGGAAAAGCTTGCAAAAGAATTAGTTAAAAGATAGTTAAAAGATGAAACTGTGAAGGAAGTATCTAAAAAGCGGCGATAGGTGTTATCCTGTCGCCGCTTTATTGATTTGTAGATTAATTATTCAAAAACTGATTTACAAGTATTTTTCG
Organism: Lachnospiraceae bacterium; assembly: GCA_024403335.1. Classification (GTDB taxonomy): domain Bacteria; phylum Bacillota; class Clostridia; order Lachnospirales; family Lachnospiraceae; genus JAKSSA01. The sequence continues at coordinate 9,034 of JAKSSA010000028.1, read as the reverse complement.
AGAGTTCTTGTGATTGCACCCTTTCCTGCACACATTTCTGCAAAAAGTTCTTTTACCTGTTTTGCAATTCCACAGTCGAATAAATCAATTGCAAAGATGTCTTTTCTTGAAAGAATAACATTTACGGCCTGGTCCATTTCACTTATGCTTGTATTCATGATGTTCATGAGTTCAGAAAGTAAAGGATCAGGACTTGGTTCAAAAGCTTCACCATTATCATTGGTGCCAAGCAGATAACGAAGATAACCTGCAAATACAAGCGGAATAACATTAAGCTTGGGGATGTCACCTTTTGCTTTATAGGCTTTAAGCGTTTCACCAAAACGAACAGGAATTTTTTGTGAAGTGTCACAGGCAATTCTCTGAGGAGTATCAGGCATAAAAGGATTCGGAAGACGCTTTTCGATAACATTTTTAAGGAAATCAACAGGATTGAGTATTCCGGGATTTACTACAACCGGCATTCCTTCTTCGTAGCCTAACTTTGTTATCATCTTTACAAGTAACGGGTTGCTCATTTCAGCTGAAATAGATTTATAATCAAGCAAACAGCCAAAGATAGCAAGGCAGGTATGGAGTGGATTGAGACAGGTGCAAACCTTCATTTTCTCAACTTTATCTACAGTTTCTCTGTCAGTGAATAAAATACCACCCTTTTCAAGTGCCATTCTTCCGTTAGGGAAACGATCTTCAATTACCAAATACTCGGTTTCTTCAGCATTTACAAAAGGAGAAGTGTAGGTGTTCTTTGAAGTTATGATAACATCTGTATCATTAAAACCAGCATCTTCTAATGCTTTACCAACCAAAGCATCAGGTCTTGGAGTGATTTTGTCTATCATGGAAAGAGGGAAAGTAATTTTGTTTGCATCCTCCAAATATTCAACAAAGCCTTTATCAACAACTCCTTTGTCAACCCAATTATTGGCAAATACCATAACAGAGGCTTTAAGCTTGTCACCATTGTGTGAACAGTTATCCATACTAACAACAGCTAAAGGCGCTTTGTTTGCATTGTAGCGCTTAAGTAATAATGCAGCAATTTTACCCATCAAATGTCTTGGCAAAAGAGTTGCGCTTTCAAGATCTTCCTTTACTAATCCCATAAGATTACCATCTTTTCCCATGAGCGAATATCCCTTTTCGGTAATGGTAAAGCTTATGAACTGAAGTGATTCTTTGGTGAAAATATCACTTATTCTGTTATATCCACTTTCTGTTCCTAAAAATACAGATTCAACAACACTACCAACAGCCTGTTTTTTAATCTCGCCATTTGCACAAAGAGTAACAGCAAGACTTAAATCATCGAATGGCTTATATGCCTTATCAATGAGCTCTTCATCAAAACCCTCACAAACTATCAAACCGCTTTGGCATATGCCTTTTGAAAGCAGTTCATCTAAAACTCTTGCAGGAAAGGCACGAAAAATGTTACCGGCTCCGAAATGCAGCCAGGTTGGATTTTCCATTGTCTTTTTCCTTAATTCATTTCTGTCATAATTAAAAACTTCTATGCCATTTGCTTCAAATTCTTTTTTAGCAGCATCGAAATTGCTACTCAAATCTGTAAGTCTCATTTTATTTGCTCCTTATTGATTTATGATTTTGTTATATCATAAAAGCGCTTACACTTCAAGCTTTAATGGGAGTTTTTTCTCTTTGAAATGACGGCGATGTAAATGCTTACATCACATTGAGGCATTTTTATTTTTGTTAATGAAGGTATGCTGAAATATTGCTGAAGTATTATAAATATGTGCTAAATAGAACTTGACAGTACAATAAAAGTATTATATAATACTGACAGTTGAGAAATCAACTTCACGCAGCGTCGCTGCAAAAGGTTTGTTTCATACAAACCGGATTTCCCCATTTGCATTAAATATTGTAGAAAGGAGGTAAAATTGTCAGGAAATTATCGTGTGGTGCGAATTATTTCAGACGGAGACTTTGGAAGAGTAACGCTTATTCGGCATGAGGAACTTAATGAATACAGAATTTTGAAAAGCCTTCCCCGGGGTAGTGCTTTTTCTTCGTTGATTGAAAATGAGGCAAGAATTTTAACCAGAATCGAAAGTCAAAATGTACCTAAGGTTTTAGATTATTATGTAGACGAAAGAGTAAACCTTGTTTTGCAGTATTTTGATGGAGAAACTTTAGAAGAATTGCTGAAAAACCAGAAATCAATAAGTCAGTCTTTTGTTCTGAAAATACTTAATGACATTCTTGAAACGCTTGTGATTTTGCATGGCAAGCATATTCTGCATCTTGATATTTCGCCGTCGAATATAATCGTATGTGATAATAAGATATGTCTCATAGACTTTGGTTCATCAAAAATGATTGAAGAGGATGACAGGAAAATATATGGAACAGTAGATTTTATCACACCAGAGCAGAAAAACGGAGGAATATTAAGTGAACAGACGGACGTATATCAGGTCGGATGTCTGATAGATTATCTTGAAAAATACATGATTTCTGAAAATGATCATCTGACTAAGCTTAAACGTCAGGCAATGAGGCAGGATGCGCCCAACATATCCTGCGAAAAAATGCTTAATGAAATTAAGTCTTTGATGGAATCGGAAAATGGAAAAAATGAGGCAAGGTACAAAAGAAGCGGGAAAAAGAAGGCCATTAGTGATAAACCTGTTATAATAGGCTTTTTCGGAATTGCTAAAGGTTGTGGCACTACCTTTATGGCCATAATGTTTGGCAAATATTTAAAGCGTAATACCGGAAGAAAAGTTGTTATGGCAGAATGCAATTCAGGAAATGCCTTTTCCGGAATTGAAGAGTGGGCTTTTTGCAAGCCAAACGAGTTTGAAAATGAGTATATACTTGATGGAGTTCTTTTTTGCAGAAGGACTTCCTTTGAGGAGGTAACAAAGAAACATAGTGAAGCAGCATTCATTGTTTGCGATTTTGGATCGGAGGCTCCTGATAAGCGCTGGAACATGGCGCCTTTTATGGACCGGTGCTTTATTGTTGGAAGTGCTCAGGTATGGAAAAGAGAAGAAATCAGGGAATACTTTAATCATTACCGGATTCCTGAGCACACCGAGCTTTTACTGACCGGAAATAAAAGGATGGTTAATGGGCTCGGTGTAGATGCAAGGGTTACTGTTGTACCTTTTACGGCAGAACCCTTTTCGAAAAATGGTGAAATCGACAAATGTTTCCGTAAATTTATTTAACGCACAAAGGTGCAAAACTTTCACGATTGTAAAATCAAATTATTAAAAACTAAATAGTATAAAGGCATAGTTATTAAGGGGGCTATCTTCGCACTATAAAAACAAACACATGTGGCCCCCTTTTCTTATTGCGCAAAGACAATAAAGCTGTAAAAGAAGAATAAATGGTTGAGTGAAAAAGTAAATTCCACTCTGATTCGTTGCTAAAAAAATAAAGGGTTAATTTTTTAAAACCTGTGGCCGATAAAGATATTGGAGTCTCTCATAAAGTTTATGAAAAGGTTGTTTGTTCTTGAATAAATATGAGAGAAGTGGTATCATATATTGTGTGTTTTTTGCATTTTAAATGGTACATCTACAATACTTAGAAATTCGGAGGAGATATGTTAAGAGGACTTTATACAGCCTGGACGGGTATGCGTACTGAAAGCAAGCGTCTTGATGTCATAGCCAACAATGTTGCAAACTCAGCTACGGTAGGCTATAAGGGTGAAGGCGTAACCAATCAGTCCTTTGATGATTGTCTCGGAATCAGAGTAAGGGATAAAAATTCACCGGTTGGTACAACCAGAATGATAGGAAAGATGTATCTTGGAACAAAAATTGGTGAAGTTTACACAAACTTTACACAAGGCTCTGTCAGACAGACAGGAAATTCCTTTGATATGGCTTTGGATGGTAAAGGCTTTTTTGAAGTTAATGTAACGGATGTTAATGGCGTTAATCATTTAAGATATACAAGAGCAGGAGATTTTCACATGACTTCTGAAGGCTATATCACTGATCTTAATGGGAACAGACTTCAGTGTGAGGGCGGAGATTTGATGGTTGACATTGATGGTGGAGAGGTGACAATTGATAAAGATGGTTCAGTTTTCCAAAATGGAGAGCTTGTAGATGTTATAAGAATTGTGGATTTTGAGGATTATAATTATCTTAAGAAATTTGCAGACACCTATCTTGAACCGATGGAAGGCTATAAATACAAGGATGTTGCTGAAGCACAGCTTATGCAGGGATATTTAGAGAATTCTAACATAAATGTTGTTTCAGAAATGGTAAACATGATTTCAATAACGAGAGCGTACGAAGCCGGTCAGAAAGTGATTCAGGCCTATGATTCGACAATGGATCAGGCAGCGAATTCAATCGGTAAGGTATGATATGAGGTAGTGGTATGATGCGTTCACTTTGGACCGGGGCATCCGGTATGATAGCACAGCAGACTAATGTTGATGCAATAGCAAATAACTTGGCAAATGTAAATACAGTAGGTTATAAGAAGGAAACTGTTGAATTTAAGACTTTACTTTATTCAAAGCTTCAGACAAAGACAACTGATAATAATGGAAATCCTAAACCGATAGCTTCACAGGTTGGAGCCGGAGTAAGACTTGGCTCAATTACCTCCCGTTTTACTCAGGGTATGCTTAACCAGACTAGTAATCCTTTGGATTTTGCAATTGAAGGAGATGGCTTTTTCAGAATTATGCTTTCAGATGGCCAGGAAGCATATACAAGAAACGGATCTTTTCAGATGGCTATTGGAACAGAGGGTTTGACTATGTCAACCTCTGATGGTTATCCTGTTTTAAATACGGAAGGGGAACCAATTGTATTTCCTTTTGGAATTGATGGGTCAAAGCTTGAAGTTGAGGAATCTGGAAAGATATTATATCCTGATGATGACGGCGAGATGCAGTTTACAGGAATCCAGATAGGACTTGCACAGTTTAATAATCCGGGAGGCTTGGATAAAATAGCAGGAAGTAACTTTAAGGCTACCGATGCTTCAGGAGAACCAAGATATGAAGGCGAAGACGAAGCTTTGAAATTTAGTAAGTTGAAATCAAGCTATCTTGAAGGCTCAAACGTTTCAACAGTAGACGAAATGGTTAATCTTATAGTAGCACAAAGAGCATATGAGATGAATTCAAAGATTATTACAGCAAGCGATGAAATGCTTAGTCAGGCTAACAGCCTCAGGAGGTAATAAATGGCAATTTCTATGGATAATCCTCTTGGTAATATTTATCAGAATCTTGCTTCGTCAAATTCAAGTTCAAACAAAGCTGAGGCTTTGTCGAATAAACTTGCAGGACTTGGCAAGGATTCGGATGATGCTGAATTGAAAAAAGCTTGTGAGTCTTTTGAACAATATTTTGTTGAGCAGGTTATCAAAAATACCAGAAGCGCCATGATAGATGATGAAGACTCTAAAGGTGATTACATGAAGGTTTTTTCTGATATTCAGAATCAGGAATATGCACGTTTAATAAGTGAAAATGCTAATCTTGGAATAGCTCAGAAGCTTTATGATTCCATTAAACAAAACCAGAAATAAGGAAGTTTGAATGGAGATTTTTGAAGGTACAGTTGAACATATAATTTACAGAAATGTCGAAAACGGTTATACAGTATTCAGAACTGTTTATCAGGGGGATGCTGTTACCTGCACCGGCATTTTTTCAGATATTGAAGAAGGAATGGAATTTGAGTTTAGCGGATACCTTAAAGAAAATACCAAGTACGGAGAGCAGATTGAAATATCTTCTTATAAGGAACTTGAGATAAAAACTGCCGGAAAAATGGAAAGGTATTTAGGGTCTGGTGCTATAAAGGGAGTTAAGGCAGCGCTGGCTAAGAAAATCGTAGCGAGATTTGGGGATGACACTTTCAAAATTCTTGAAAATGAACCTGAAAGATTGGCTGAAATAAAGGGTATAAGCGAAAAAAGAGCCATCGAAATCGGAAAAATTTTTTATGAAAAAAGGGCCATGAGAGAAGCCTTGGTTTTTCTTGGTCAATACAACATTTCAAATGCATTTGGAGTTAAAATATTTGAAATGTATGGTGACAGAATGTATACCATACTGAAAGAAAATCCATACCGCCTTATTAAAGACATTCCCGGAATAGGTTTCAAAAAGGCTGATGACATAGCAATGCAGATGGGCTTTTCAGAAGATGGCGAAGAACGGTTAAAGGCGATATTGTTATATACTATGCAGCAAAGTTTGCAGTCGGGACACTGCTATCTTCCTGAAAAGGAATTGCTTAATGAAGTTACAAATACTTCGGGTGTGGACTGGGTGCTTTGTGAGCATGCGCTTGAAGAACTTTTGCTTGACAGAACCTTTAAGCGAAGTGAAGACGATAGTGAAAGAATTTATCTTTCAAAATTATATTATCTGGAGCTTAATATAGGTAAAATGCTCGCTGACTTGAATGGAAGCTTTGACATTTCAGAATCAAAGCTTGAGGCAGCATTGCAAAGAGTTGAAACAGACTCAAAAATAGTGCTTGATGAGAAGCAGAGAATTGCAATTAAAGAAGCGTTAAATAATGGGGTATTTATACTGACAGGAGGTCCTGGTACAGGTAAAACAACCACAATAAGAACCATACTTGATGTTTTTGAGCGTGAGGGGTTGGATATTTTACTTGCAGCTCCAACAGGAAGAGCTGCAAAACGAATGACAGAGGCTACAGGAAGAGAAGCTCAGACAATTCACCGATTACTCGAATTTTCAGGACAACCCTCGGAAAATGTTGATAACAGAGCTTTTTTTAACAGAAATCTCGAAAATCCTTTGGAAGCGGATGCAATAATTATAGATGAGACCTCAATGGTTGACATATTCTTATTTGACGCTTTGTTAAAAGCTGTAACACCAACTACGAGACTGATTCTTGTGGGAGATACAAATCAGCTTCCAAGTGTAGGACCCGGTAATGTTTTAAAAGATGTTATTGCTTCAGGTGAATTTCATATAGTTGAGCTTGACCGTATTTTCAGGCAATCAGAAGAGAGTAATATAATAGTTAATGCCCATAAAATAAAAAATGGTGAAGATATCTTAATAAGCAATAAAGAAAGCAAGGACTTTTTTGTGCTGCAAAGAAGTGACTCTGCACAGGTGCGCAAGGAAATTCTTAGTATGGCGGGGGTAAGACTTTGTAATTATCTTGGTATAAAACCGTTGGATATACAGATTCTTTCACCGATGAAAAAGGGCGAAATCGGGGTAGAGGCATTAAATGTAATGCTTCAGGAACAGCTTAATCCTCCAATTAAGGGTAAATTAGAACATAAAACTTCTGATGGTGTTATATTCCGAGAAGGCGATAAGGTTATGCAGATTCAGAATAACTATGAGACGGAATGGAAAATTATGGGTTCAAATGGTTATGTGAAGGAAAATGGAACCGGTATTTTTAACGGTGACGTTGGCATAGTTGATGAGATTAATCCATATTCGGAGTCAGTAAGGGTTATTTTTGATGACGGAAAAATTGTTGAGTATCCTTTCCAGGGACTTGATGAGCTTACTTTGGCATATGCTGTAACCATCCACAAATCTCAGGGAAGTGAGTACCCTGCGGTAATAATTCCTTTGCTTGGTGGTGGTAGCAATTTACTTTTTAACAGAAATGTGTTATATACAGGAGTGACCAGAGCAAAGAGATGTGTGGTTATCATCGGAGAAACAAATTTAATTTCGAGGATGATTCATAATGTGAATGAACAAAAAAGATATACAGGATTATCAGAATCGGTTAAGGCCATGTGTGATAGAAAGAAGAGAATATGGGGGTAAATATTAACATGAATAAAACTACACTTGTTATTATGGCAGCAGGTATGGGAAGCCGCTATAAAGGAGGGATTAAGCAGCTTGAAACAGTAGGACCAAATGGAGAATCAATTCTTCATTATTCTTTGTTTGATGCAATTGAAGCTGGTTTTAATAAGGTTGTATTTGTAATTAGAAAGGAACTCAGAGAGGCTTTTGACTCAATTATTGATGAAAGTATTCGTTCTAAGATTGAAGTTGAATATGCTTATCAGGAGTTATCAATGGTGCCCTCAGGATATCCCTATCCTGAAGGAAGAATGAAACCCTGGGGTACAGGTCATGCTGTATTGGTTACAAAGGAATTGGTTGATACTCCCTTTGCAGTAATTAATGCAGATGACTTTTATGGCAAAAACTCTTTCAGGATTTTGCATGATTATCTTGCAAAGGTTGATATGAATAACAAACCTATGGATTTTACCATGGTTGGCTTTAGTATAAGCAATACATTAAGTGATAACGGTACAGTTAAGAGAGGACATTGCACTGTTGATGAAAATGGGATGCTTTGTGGCTTGAATGAAATGTATGACATAGAGAGAAAGAATGGAGTTATTGTCGGAAGATATGAGACAGGCGATTTCCTTGAACTTGATGAAAATAGTATCGTATCTATGTCAATGTTCGGTTTTGTACCTGGATTTTTTGATGTGATTGAGGGATATTTTAAGGTTTTCCTTGATGAAAACAAAGATGATGTTAATAAAGTTGAACTTAATTTACCAACAGTTGTTGACTTGGCTATAAATAATAATCTTGCGAAGATGAAGGTTTTGACAACTCCTGATTCATGGTTTGGTGTAACTTATAGTGAAGACAGGGAAAAGGTAGTAAAATCTTTGAAAGAATTGCATGAAAAGAAAGTATATCCTGCGAAGCTTTTTAATTGAATTAAAGATTGTAAAAGAGGCATGCGATAGAAGCTTGTAAGAGAAACACGCAATAGAAGCTTGTAATATATGCATGCAATAAAAGATTAAAATAAAGATTAAATTATAAAAAATAAAAAATGTTAATAGAAAAAATAATAGATATTATTTATCCGACTAAGTGTCCCCTCTGCCATGAAATAACGTTGCCGAGGGGGCTTTTGGCACATAGGGAATGCATTGGAAGATTGAAAAAAGTAGGAAGAGTATTTTGCTTAAAATGCGGCAAACAAATGGATGCTGAAGATGCAGGAAAAACGTA
>JAKSSA010000027.1 GCA_024403335.1 Lachnospiraceae bacterium | reverse complement strand
GAACACTAGCCTTCCAAGCTAGATACGTGGGTTCGATTCCCATCACCCGCTTTTTGCAAGCAATTTTTATTTATTTGTGTCAGTAGCTCAGCTGGATAGAGCAACGGCCTTCTAAGCCGTGGGTCGGGGGTTCGAATCCCTTCTGGCACATTTTGTTTTATGGTGGGTATGGCGCAGTTGGCTAGCGCGCCAGATTGTGGCTCTGGAGGCCGTGGGTTCGAGTCCCACTACCCACCCTTTACTGATTGGGCTATAGCCAAGCGGTAAGGCATAGGACTTTGACTCCTACATTCGCCGGTTCAAATCCGGCTGGCCCAGGTTTAGCCCGTATTAATCAAGGAACTCAAAGAGAGTTCTTTTTTTATGCAAATTTATACAAACTTTTTTCTTCCCTCGTGTTTTGCATTTTTTCAAAGTTTCGAGGATGAAAAATTGGTACAAGCTTTTTTCTACCCTCGGATTTTGCAATTTTTCAATATTTCGAGGATAAATAGATAAATAATTGGTACAAATCAAAAAATACAAAAAGCTTCAGGATTAGTCCTAATCCCGAAGCTTTTATTTTTAACAAATTACTATATCAACTTTTTATTTGTATCAACTTTTTATTTGTATTAGCTCATTATTTATATTGACTTGTTTACTATATCATCTTACTCACACCAAACATTACATGTTCTCAATGCTGTAGTTAGGAGCTTCCTTGGTGATATGAATATCATGAGGATGGCTTTCCTTCAATGAAGCTGCAGAAATCTTTACAAAACGGCCTGTTGACTTAAGTGTTTCGATATCCTTCGCACCGCAATATCCCATACCACTTCTCAAACCACCGATAATCTGGAATACTGTATCCTCAAGAAGTCCCTTGTATGCAACTCGTCCTTCAACGCCTTCCGGAACAAGCTTTTTTGCACCTTCCTGGAAATATCTGTCCTTGCTTCCGTTTTCCATGGCTGATAATGAACCCATGCCACGATATACCTTGTATTTTCTTCCCTGATAAAGCTCGAAGTCTCCGGGTGCTTCGTCACAACCTGCAAACAAGCTACCCATCATACATACATTAGCACCTGCTGCAATAGCCTTTGTAACATCACCTGAGAACTTGATACCACCATCAGCGATGATAGGAATATCATATTTCTTTGCTGTATTATAAGCATCCATAATTGCTGTAATCTGAGGAACACCAATACCGGATACAACTCGTGTTGTACAAATAGATCCGGGTCCGATACCAACCTTAACACAGTTTACACCGGCCTTGATCAAATCTTCTGTAGCTTCACCCGTTGCAACATTTCCTGCGATAATCTGTAATTCAGGATATGCATCTCTTATCATCTTTACAACTCTTAAAACATTAGCTGAATGACCATGCGCTGTATCAATAACAACAGCATCGACATGTGCACTTACCAATGCTTCAATTCTGTCAAGTACATTAGCGGTAGCACCAACTGCAGCTGCGCAAAGCAAACGGCCCTGTGAATCCTTTGCTGAATTAGGATACTTAATCTGCTTTTCAATATCCTTAATTGTAATGAGTCCTTTAAGATTTCCATTCTTATCAACAATAGGAAGCTTTTCCTTGCGAGCCTTTGCCAAAATTGCCTTTGCCTCTGTTAAAGTTACGCCCTCTAAAGCGGTGATAAGATTTTCAGAGGTCATTGACTCCTTAATCTTCTTTGTCAAATCAGTTTCAAACTTCAAATCTCGGTTTGTAATAATACCAACGAGTTTCTTTCCGTTAGTAACGATGGGAACACCTGAAATGCGATATTTAGCCATCAATTCATTAGCATCACCAAGTGTATGTTCAGGGGATAATGAGAATGGATCTGTAATAACACCGTTTTCAGAACGCTTTACCATGTCTACTTCCTCTGCCTGTGCTTCGATAGACATGTTCTTATGAATAACACCGATACCACCCTGACGAGCCATGGCAATTGCCATTCTATGCTCTGTTACAGTATCCATACCGGCACTCATCAAAGGTATGTTAAGTTTAATTGACCTTGTTAAATAAGTTGTTAAATCAACCTGATTAGGTACAACCTCCGAATATGCAGGTACTAAGAGTACGTCATCAAATGTAATTCCTTCACCGATAATCTGTCCCATTTTCCACTCCTTCTTGTATAATAAATTTTAATTAGTTTAATAGGAAAAAAGCCATCAGTCAAATAACTAATCCTAATAAATTTAATAACAGAATTAATAAAAAACGACAACCAAAAAGTTGCCGCATATGCGTTATAACCGCTTTTCCATGTCAATTCTTCTGTTTTCAAAACCCGGCTTTCCAAGCAAAGCAAACATATTTTTCTTGTGATCTTCAACTCTTGGCTGAGTAAAAGGATTGATGTCAAGAATATAGCTGCTGATTGCACATGAAAACTCAAAAAAGAATATGAGTTCACCAAGCGCAAATGCACTTCTTTCTGGCACATCAATTATAAATACAGGCACATCGCAGTCTGTATGTGACAGGTTTGTTCCTTCCATCGCACATTTGTTAATATAAGAAACTGACTTTCCAACAAGATAATTCAAATCATCCGGATTTCCTGCTTCAGCTTTGCAAAAAATATCTCTTCCTGTATACTTAATGTTAATAACAGTCTCAAATATTATTCTTGCGCCATCCTGTATAAACTGGCCCAAAGTATAAATATCGTTTGTCATACTTGCACATGCCGGAAAAATGCCCTTCTTTTCCTTGCCCTCTGTTTCGCCAAACAACTGCTTCCACCATTCAGCCAAGCGTTCTGCATAGGGTTCGTAGGTCGATAATATCTCTATATTCTTTCCGTTCTCAGCAAGATAATTTCTTGCAGCGGCATAAAGCATGGCGGAGTTTTGCTCATAAGGAGCTTCGTAGCAATGTTCATGCATTTTCTCTGCGCCTTTTAAGACTTCTTCTATATTGATACCGCTTACAGCCATCGGAAGCAGGCCTGCTGCAGTAAGAATTGTATAGTTTCCACCAACCTCATCAGGAATCACAAAGGTCTCAAGATCCTCTGCCATTGCCATTTTCCTTAAAGCATTCTCCTGCTTTCCTGTGGTCACATATATTCTTCTTGCTGCTTCCTTTTTTCCATACTTTGCAACCAAAGCATTTTTAAGCACTCTTGCAGCAAGCAAAATTTCAAGAGTTTCTCCGGATTTTGAGATGATGTTGATAGAAAAATCGCGCTCACCTATTGTCTGGAGTAAATCATTCAAATAACTTGCACTAATATTATTGCCCGCAAAATAAATCTCCGGTGAATTTCTGTATTTTTCATCAACTGAATTAAAGAAATTGTGTCCCAAAAACTCAATTCCGGCTCTCGCGCCAACATAAGAGCCGCCTATTCCTATAACAACAAAAACCTTTGAGTTTCCTCTTATTCTATTTGCAGCTCTCTGTATTCTTACAAATTCTTCTTTATTATAACTTTCAGGCAAATCAAGCCAGCCAAGATAATCGCAGCCTTTGCCGCTTCTTGTAAGCAAAACACCCTTTGCCTTTTCAGTAACCTTCTTCTGAGCAAGGAGAACTTCTTCGCCAATATACTTTCTGGCTGTTGTATATTCAAAACATACGTGTTCCATAAAACACCTCCTCATTCCTTTCTGACAAACTTCATCCTAAGCACAAACCTTGCAGTTGCCTTATCAAAAACTTCACACATTTTTTATCTCGAGACAAACTGTTTTCAATCGTATTGTCAACATTTCACACTTCTTTTATCTCAATGCAATCCATTTGCAATCGTGCTATTAAAGCTTAGCACTTTTTTATCTTAATACAATCCACTTACAATCGTATTATCAAAAGCTTCACACTTTTTATCCCAAATACAGCTTGTACATCATAAGACTTGCTGCAACTGCTGCATTAAGCGACTCTGTCCCCGGCTCCATGGGGATTTTCACAAGATAATCAGCTGCTTCTTTGCTGACATCGCTTATTCCATGGGCTTCATTTCCTATTACAACAGCGCATTTTATTGGATATTTAATCTCATTAAACATCTTATCTCCCGACAAATGTGTTGATGCAATTTTATACCCGGCTTCCTTTAAAGCGTCTATTGCTTCCTTAGTATCTTTGAAGTACACAAATGGCAGTCGGAATATGGCTCCCATCGTCGCTCTTACAACCTTCGGATTGTAAACATCCACCGAATTGCCTGTAAATGCCACAAACTTAACACCGGTTGCCAAAGCAGTTCTCATTATCGTCCCTGCATTGCCCGGGTCTGTCAAGCCGTCAAGCAAAAGAACTGTACTCTTCTTTAAATCCTTTGCATTTTGATCATCAAAAAGGTTTGCTACCGAATACTCAGGCATTTTAACCAAAGCTAAAACTCCCTGCGAATTATCAGTTTCTGACACTTTCTCAAAAATATCATCTTTCACAACCTCATATAAAGCAGCATTTGGCATTAAAGGCACAAGCTCGTCTGCTTTTGAAGATGAAAAGTACATCTTTTTAACATATTCACTGTTATTTTCGAGTAAATCAAAGCAAAGTCTTTTTCCCTCTGCAACAAACAGCCCCTCCTCCTGTCTTCTCTTTGACGACTTTAAAAGGTTCTGTATTTGTTTTATCTGTGAATTTTGATTACTCGATATAGTTGCTTCCATCTTATTCTTCTTCCTGACCAAGAAGCTTTGCTGCCTGATCAGCTGCGGTTAAAGCATCAATAAATTCTGTCAAATCACCATTCATCACCTTGTCGATTTCATATGAAGTCAGATGAATTCTGTGATCGGTTACACGTCCCTGCGGGAAATTATAGGTTCTGATTTTTTCAGAGCGGTCGCCTGTTCCTACCTGGCTCTTTCTTTCGCTTGCTTCCTTCGCTCTTGCCTTTTCAAGTTCCATTTCATAAAGCTTTGCTCTCAAAACCTTCAAAGCCTTGTCTCTGTTTTTAAGCTGTGATTTTTCGTCCTGGCAGGAAATTACAATGCCTGTCGGAATATGCGTAAGTCTTACAGCTGAGTCTGTTGTATTTACACACTGTCCACCATTACCTGATGCTCTGAAAACATCGAAACGACAGTCATTCATATCAAGTTCAACGTCAACCTCTTCGGCTTCCGGCATGATTGCAACAGTTGCTGTAGATGTATGAATTCTGCCACCTGACTCAGTTACGGGAACTCTTTGTACTCTGTGAACACCGCTTTCAAATTTAAGCTTTGAATATGCGCCCTGTCCGTTTACCATGAATACAACTTCTTTGAAACCACCGATTCCATTTTCGTTGAAGCTGACCATTTCAATCTTAAATCTGTTATTTTCTGCATATTTTACATACATTCTATATAATTCAGCAGCAAACAAAGCGGCCTCATCGCCACCTGCACCGCCACGAATTTCTACTACAACGTTTTTACTGTCATTAGGATCTTTGGGAAGAAGTAAAATCTTAATAACCTCTTCAAGTCTTGCTACTTCTTTTTTTGCATCTGAGAGCTCTTCTTTAAGCATCTCGCGCATATCCTCATCCTTTTCAGTTTCAAGAAGCTCAATACTGTCTTCTATTGTCTGCTTTGCCTGCTTATATTCCTTATATGCGTCAATAATTTCAGCCATATCACTCTGCTCTTTCATGAGCTTTCTGAATCTGGTCTGGTCATTTGTTACCATAGGACTTGCCAATTCATCCTGGATTTCTTCAAATCTGGCCACTAAAGCCTCTAATTTATCAAACATAATCTATTTCCTTGTTCCTTATTATTTATTCCTTGTTACTTGTTGTTTGCTGTTTGTTATTATTACTCTGTATTACTATTTGCAATTCATCGAATAGCATTTACTTTTACTATTCACTTGCTATTCTTTTATTCTTCTGCTTTTAAATATTCTGGCAGTAATACATAGTTTTTATAACAAATTTTATATGTTCCCCGCTACAATCCTGTCAAGTCTGCATAAATCCTTATTAACAATAACATCTTTAAAACCGCTTTCCTCAAGAAGCTTTTTCACTGCCTCTCCCTGATCATATCCTATTTCAAAAGCAAGAAAACCACCCGGAAAAAGATGTGATTTTGCTTCTGATACTATTTTTCTATAAAAATCAAGTCCTGTTGCGCCGCCATCTAATGCAATTCTTGGCTCGTGATCCCTGACCTCCTCCATAAGTCCTTCTATTTCATCAGACTTAATATAGGGAGGATTCGATACTATAATATCAAATCTCTGCCCCTCGAATTTTTCAAACAAGTCACTTTCTTCAAAGTCAACACATGCTTCATTCAAAAGCGCATTTTCATTGGCAATCACCAACGCTTTAGATGAAATATCGCCTGCTGCAACTTTTGATTGAATCCCTGCCTCATCAAGTTCTTTTTTGATACTGACAGCGATTGCCCCGCTTCCGGTGCAAAGATCTAGAATATTCCAGACCCTATTCTGAAGCTTGTTGGCTTTTTTTACATAATTTACAACCAGATTAACAAGAAGCTCCGTCTCAGGCCTTGGAGTCAGCACATCAGAATTAACCTTAAACTCTCTTCCATAAAAGAAGGCCTTGCCTAAAAGCTGTTGTAAAGGCATATGTGCTCTTCTTTTTTCAAAAATATCAAGTACCTTGAAAGAAAGCTCGGAAGATGCTTCTTCTTCCTGTTTCATAAAAAGCATTGACATAGAAACCTTCAGCAATTCACATAATACCAGCCTTATTTCAGAATCAACGTTTTCTATTAAAGCATATTCTGTTCTGACTTTCTTTATTAATTCACCAATTGTCATTTTTTCTCATCAAATAATCTGTCAAGATTCTTCAATATGTCATCATTTTCATCAATATCAAAGTTCTTCTTTTCAACTTTTCGTAAAGCAGCCTTGTCACTTTCTGTTTTGCTTTCAGCTTCATTCTCCTCGCAAGTACTTTCGCTTGCTTTGTTTGTTGCTTTATTTGCTGATTTGTTTGCTGCTTTGTTTGTTGCTTTGTTTGCTGCTTTGTTTACAACTTTATTTTCAGATACATCATCAGCTTCTACAAAGCTTTTCCAGTCAAATACAGCCTCCACTGAAGCGATTGCAACCTCTATCATCTCATCATCAGGCTCTCTTGTTGTCAAGCCCTGAAGCCATAATCCCGGCTTTGTAATAAACAAAACAAAAGCATTTTCTGTTTTTCCGGAAAACTTCAAAAATTCATAGGAAACACCGGCAATTACAGGAATAAGCAAAATTCTCAATAAAAGCTTAAGCCACACATTGTCTACATTAATAAACATAAAGAAAAGAACTGACAGCACAACCACTATAAGTAAAAAGCTCGTGCCGCATCTTCTATGCTGTCTTGATTGCGCCTTTGCATTCTCTACTGTAAGCGGTAGGCCATTTTCTACACAGTTAATGCACTTATGCTCTGCGCCATGATACATAAATACCCTTTTTATGTCCTGAAGCAGTGAAATTGCAACAATATAAAGAATGAAAATTGCGACTCTTATAACACCTTCAATCAAAGCTCTAACCCAATGTGCTGTAACCACCTTGCTAAGCAATCCTGAAATAAAAAACGGCAAAGCCACGAATATGCCAAGTGCCAAAATGATTGCAAGTACTGTAGTACATACTGTCAAAACCTCATTTGCATGACCTTTTGTTACTTTATTAAGAAAATTTTCGGTCTTTCCTGGTTCTTCTTCGCCCTCTTCAAAAAAACTGGCTGAAAAGTTCAATGAAGCCATACCTATTTTCATGGAAGAAACGAAGTTTACTACGCCTCTTATAATTGGCCATTTTAAAATCTTTGATTTATTATTTTCTTTGCAATCAAATACTTCTGTAACTATTTCATTATTTGCTTTACGGACAGAAACAGCATAATGATCCTTGTTTCTCATCATTACGCCTTCAATAACAGCCTGTCCGCCAATTCCTGACGGTTTCATACCATCACCTCCGGGGTATAAATGAAGCTTTAAAAAACACAATTAAAGCTTTGGCAACACAATTTTAAATTCAAGACATAAAAATCTTCAAAGCAAAACAAGGCCTTGAAGACACCTATAGCTAATAAATGGTAGCACAAAAGCCAATCTTTGTAAAGTCTATAAGCTCCACAAAAAAAGTCCCGATTTCGGGACTTTTTTCTATCAACAAATTATTTGTTTGACATACCATACTTACGATTGAACTTCTCAATTGCACCACGAGCCTGTGTTGCCTTCTGCTGTCCTGTATAGAAAGGATGGCACTTTGAGCAAATTTCAACGTGGATTTCCGGCTTTGTTGAGCCTGTTACGAATTCGTTACCGCAGTTGCAGGTAACCTTTGCCTGATAATACTTAGGCTGAATGTCTGTCTTCATAGTTTTTTCTCCTTGTCTCCCGTGTGGTGTCTTTGTATCACACTAGCTTTGAGATTTTACAACATAATTAAATTATTTGCAAGCACTTTCTATAATATAAATGAAAATCTACGAAATCAGCTTCTACATCTTTCCTTGCTTCTTTCCTTTACTTATAATTATTGTACAACCCCCCGCAATAATTACAAATGTAACGACAACTACAGCAATAATAATTGCCTTGGGAGATTTATTTCCAGCCGCAGCCATACTTGTGTCAGCATCTTCATTCTTTTCTACACCTGTTTCTTTGTCCGCTTCCGCCCCTGTATCTGCGCTTGTATTTACTGATATATCATTTTTTGCATCGTTATCAACTGCTTTGTCATCGACTCCATTATTTGCAATAATATCTGCGGCCTCTTTGACTTCAGACTGAATTTCATCATCAATACCCGGATTTGCAAGCTTAGCAGCCTGATTGCGTTTATTTTCTTTAACTCTTATCATATCTTTGGACAAATACTTTGTTCTGACCTTGCCATCGAAGTCATAATCAGCTTCTTCAAAGTATCCAAATTGCAAACACGTGTACATGCCTACGCCAGTGGTATTTGCAAGAAGCTTCTCATATATCATTTCTTTTTCTTCTATTATTTCACTTGCCAACTCATATTCTTCATTTGTAAACAAGTCAGAATAACATTCTATGAAATGACAAAACATCGTCTCCAAAGTAAATTGTTTAAAATCCCATTCTCCATTGGCCCAATCCTCTACCGGTGGGCAAGTATTTCTGAAAGCACCCAGCATCTCTAAAATACCATCTTCACGACGAAGTATCTCGTAAAAAACATCACTTTGTACTTCTAATGTATAGAAAAAATCAGAATATGCTAAAACTCCAAGCTCATCTGTAAACCTCCAAATACCGCTGATGTCTTCTTCCTTCATCAAGATATTTACAAGTTCTTCAGTTGAAGTATCAATCACTTCTTCCATGGAAAGTCTTGAGTAATGCATACTGCTGCTTCCCATTATAGAATTTGCACTCGAAACATTAGCAGGCAACCCAAATAGAATAATGCCCATACAAGCAGAAAACAATATTATATAAATTATTCTAATTGGCACTGTATATTTCATAATATTCGCATCCAATCACTCTGTCCCCTATCTCAAGTACCAATATATTCCATATCTTTCATTATATTTAAGATAGTGCGGAGCAAAAACATACTCACAGCCTTTAACTATGAATTCCGACTTCTTCTCCTCCTTGACTACGAATTCGTTGATATTATTAATGTAATACTGCTCAGAAACCCCTTCCGGAAGAGTTATTATCTCACTTTTTACAATACTTTTTTCAGGTATCGTGACATCAACGCCGGTAACGGATTTGGTCATGTTTTCCTGCCCAAGGTTACCTGAAAGCACCATCGGCCCATATTTAAAGCCAATTACCTTTTCATTATCAGGAAGGCTGTAAGCTTTGATCTCCATCGGTATTTCGAATTCAATTACATCCCCTGCTTTAAAAGCTCTTTCTACGGATATATAATCTAATTCCTTTGAAAATACAGATACTTCTTCTCCAAGCTTCACAACCACCTCTGCGGCTGCCCAATCAGGAACTCTGAACATCAGACTGACTTTTTCTCCATCTGTTTCTTCAACCCTAAACTTAATCTTTCCGCCTTTTAAAACCTCAGAGTCCTGTACCAGTTTAAAATTTCTTTCCTTCCAATAAACAGTAGAAGATAAATACAGGTTCACATAAAGAGCTGATGCAGACTTAAAATAAATGCTGTCACCAAGCTTTGTAAAATTCTCCATACCGGTACCCACGCAGCACCAGAACTTGTTATATCTTTCGCCATAAACCTTAAAATATCCGGTTGCCATTGGTTGGAAATATGTAGTCATTCCTGATTCCGGGTTCTGTGAAGACAAAATGGAATTAATGTAAGCATTCTCATAATAATCTGCATACTTCTTTTCGCCCGTTATCATAAACAAAAGGCGAGCCATTTTCATCATGTTATAAACATTGCAGGTCTCATTATTGGCATTGGTTCTTTCTCTGTCTAAAACATAATCTTCGCCAAAATGCTCCCATTCGCTGTTTCCGCCTGTGATATAAGTATGTCTTTCCACCACCATATCGAAAAATGCCTTGACACTTTCCAGATACATATCATTTGTCATACACTTTGCCATGTTATTTGCTGAATCATTTGACATACCTTTTGCTATGCTATTTGATATATCACTTGGCATACCCTTTGCCATACTATTTGTTATATCATTCGCAATAAAATTGCCGACACTTTTCAATTTTTTCTCTTCCGTAACATAGCAATATCTCTTTAACGCACCCAAAAACTTTGGAATTGTGGTATTTGCATGCTTGTTATTAAGCACATTCTTATCATCCGACAGTATTTTAATGAACAAAGTCTCTTCATCAAAGAAATGGGCTGCTTTCGCGATTCTTTCATCCCCTGTCAAATGATAAAGTTCATAAAGACAGTCATTCATGCCGCCATATTCTATTGAAAGAACAGTATTTCTTGTCTTTGTATCACATTTAATAACTCTGTTATAAACCCAAAGTCCAAGCTTGTGGGCAACATTTAGAGCTTTTCCATAACCTGTAAAAACAAAGGCATCTATTATTCCCTGCAATATTTTATGCATTGTATAATATGGAACCCAGGCTTCCTTGAAAATATCACATAGTCCTTTTTCCACATTATCAAACTGTATCTCAACATTACTGTCATCAAGAATTTTTGCAGCAAACAAAAAACCGTCTTTTCCCCTTGATGCAGCCTGGCATATGTTTAACTCGTCAATTAATTCAATAACTATATCTTTAAATCTTTTACGATTTTCTTCTGATACATTTGAATTTCTGCTTGCCTGAGAAACGGCAGTAAGATAGTGCCCAAATGCGTGTCCGCCTATAAGCATATCTTCCCATCCTGCATAACGGGTTTTATTCTTCATAGGCAAGCCTGCTGTTTCCCTAAAACCTGCAAGCCACTTATCATTATCAAAAGAAAGTAAATAATTTGTTTCTTTTTCCAAGGCATTCAAAAGATATGGCTCTAAAAGACCTACCTCATCAAGCTCAAAAGCTTCAATTTTTTCTTTATTTACATTCATTATTTGTTTACCCAACGTCCTGTTGCACCACAGGGCAAAACCAAATTACTGTCCTTTAACGGAAGCCCGATTTCAGAAGCTTCAACCTTGCCGCCAAATTTTTTACCAAATGTAATATTTATAAGATATGACAAAACTGCCGGCTGTAAACCTGTTGTATAAGAGTTAAGTATTAAAAACAAAGGCTTATCTTTCATTACCTTCGTGCATACTTCAAGAAGTTCATGGATTTTTTCTTCTATCTTCCATACTTCACCATTAGGTCCTCTGCCGTAAGAAGGTGGATCCATGATGATTCCATCATAAAGGTTGCCTCTTCTTATTTCTCTTTCGACAAACTTTAAGCAGTCATCAACTATATAACGAATTGGGGCATCCTGCAATCCTGAAGCAACAGCATTTTCCTTTGCCCAGCCAACCATTCCCTTCGAAGCGTCAACATGGGTTACTTTTGCGCCTGATTTTGCACATGCCAAGGTAGCACCGCCTGTATAGGCAAATAAGTTTAAAACCTTAACTTCTCTTTCTTCTAATGTTTTTCCTTCTTTAGCCTGTTCATCAAGTCTGTTTTCAATTAAACCTCTGACAAAGTCCCAATTAACGGCCTGCTCAGGGAAAAGTCCTGTATGCTTAAAAGCAAAGGGCTTCAAATTGAAGGTCAAATCTTTATAACCTATGCTCCATCCCTCTTCCGGTATGTTTCTGTTTTCCCATGAACCACCGCCTTCTTTGCTGCGATGATAATGTCCATCAAACTTTGTCCAGTATTTATTCTTTTTCTCTGTATTCCATATTACCTGGGGATCCGGACGAACCAGAAAATAATCTCCCCATCTTTCAAGCTTTTCTCCGGAAGAAGTATCAAGTACTTCGTAGTCCTTCCAATTATCTGCAACCCACATGGCTGTCCTTTCAATCTGCTTACTTTTTTTAATTCCCATTTCAATAATATATTGAAATTATCGGTTTATAGCTAACTTTAGCAAGCAGTTTTCCTATATTTAACTTTTATTTATCAATTTTGGTAATCTATTTTGGTATTTACTTTAGTAATTAACTTTGCTAATTAATTTATTTTTTAACATTGGTAATTAACCTCTGTAACTGACTTTTTTGACTGCAATCACTCTTTATGCTCTTTATCAATTTTTTACAATTAATGTATTGTTTACATAGCAGCGTGATTTGTAGTATACCTTTTCACTTCCAGCCATGCCAACATAGATATAAAAATCTATATACTCAACATAAACTGTGTCGCCAAGAACATTTGTCTTTACATCAAACAAATCATCATTTCTTAATTCAAAATCTTTTCCAGCCATTTTGAATTTAAAACATTCCTTAATTACATTTCTGAAGTTCTCGTCTACCAAGATTTCATTTTTGTTCTTGCGTCCGGCATAGTAAATATTAAACTGTTCTGCCATTGAGTCACTTACATTATAATACAACTCATTTGACAAAAATCCTGAACTTGATACAGTTAATACAGAACCTGTACTTCTTGTGTTCTCTTTGAGCTTATATGCAACAATCTGATAGTCGCCCACCGGCTTGTAATTTTCACAATCAACTATAGTAACATTTGATGGTTCTGGCATTTCATCTGCCTTTAATAGTCCTAATACTTTGAAGTCAGTTGTTATTGTCTTATTTATTGTACCGCCAAGCAATAAATCTACAGCTGAATTAATACCATATTCATCAGTAAATACAAGCTTGCCCTCATCATAAAGTTCTTTGGTCACATCCAAATCATCCTTATAAACTTTAATCAGATATGGATTCTGTTTAAGCTGTAAGAAATCAGAATCCGTGCTTTCCACTTTAAAATTCTTTGGGTCACCTTCCAAAATTCCACCAAAGCTTAAAGCATCAAATAAACAGTATTCCTGTAATTTTCCAAGATAAAATCTTATGCTCGGAGTTTCATAATGATAAACACCGTCAAAATCTTTATATATGCTTAAATTTATGTCATCATATTCGGAAGAGTCCAAAACCACATTATAATTTCTTACAGGGTCAGGATTTCTGGAAACAATTATTACGCTGGTCTTTACATCATCACAATAAATATCAAAGGTATATTCTTTATATCCGCCTAAATTAGCTGACTCTTTTGCTATGAAACTAAACTGTATCTGATCATTTTTCAAAGTACTTTCCCACATAGGACCATGTTCATTTCCCAGTGCATCTGTTGCGAAGTAATCTTTGGGTATTGCCATCCCTTTTTCGTAGACATTCTTCCAGGTGTCTCGCATGGTTCTTGTATCAACTTTCTCCGTTGCATTTTCAACCTTCCAAACACCTTTTGTATATCTTTGTCCGTACTGATCATAAGCAGAAAAAGTCATCGTTGTTTTACTATACTTTTCTATTCTCGAATCAGCAAGTTCAGCCATGCTTGAACCAATAATTGTAAGGTTATTGGCTTGTCTTTCGGGATATATTTTTACATACAAAACGCAAATTGCGCCCTTTTCGCCACTTCTTTTATCTGTTGCAAATACAATTACAGGTGTCGTTCCTGCCTTATTTGCAACAATCTGACCGGTATATTCACTCACAAACAAAGTATCCGGATCACAGGTCAAAAATGAGATTTCATACTTGTCTCTGTAATCTCTGTTTAATGCAGCACATCCTCTGTTGTCAGTAATAAGAACATTCAAATATAAAGGATTCTCTTTTTCATCGCCAAATGCCACAAACATAGAATCCTGCATACCGCAAATATTACCGAAGGAATTAAATTTCAAAATATCCGTATACTGAACTATCGTATCACTTTTATCGTTTGGATAGATAGTTATAAAGCCATCAGCAGGATAAAAGCCACTGCTTACATCTTCTGGTACATAATCAACGCCGCTGTATGGATTGCTTCCTTTAGAAGCCAGGTTATTAATAAAAAATTCGTTTTTTAAAGTTCCAACTTCCGGATAAATACCCCAGGCAAAGCTTTTTGATAAATCAATTGCATAAGGTTCTGCTAAAGTAATAGATACTTTGCTGTTTCCTTCTATATAAATTTCCTCATCCGTTCCTTTTTTGTACCAATATCCCAACCTGAAATTTAATTCTTTTTCTTCTGAGTTAATAAAGACAATCGCTTCGCGAATCGTAGAAGTTCCAACTCCATCATCGAAATTTCTTACATAAGCTGATTCTATATATTCATAGTCAATTATCTCTATCTTTGCATCATCATTTCCGGACAAATACAAATCAGTTATATCTATATCATTAAAATCAAAAACCGTAACTTGGATATCAGAAACAGCTTCAACCATCGTATCATTATCAAATACAAGTTCAGGCTCAGAAATTTCTATTGAATACGGCACTCCGGCAGAAGCTATAAAAGACGAGGATGTTTTTACATTACCATCATCATAAATCAGCTCATAAATTTCTCCATCCAGAAAGTAATTGAAAGAAAGAATAGATATCTCATTTCCGGAATAAGGTCTTACATAAAATGGCAATTTAATATAAACTTTTTCATCATCAACTGATAAAACCCAGTAAAAGCTGATATTCTTTTCAAAATCCCGATAGCAATTTTCATCTGCTTCAAGAATCATCTCGCTTAAAGATATTTGAGAAACTGTAAATATACCCTCGTTATGTGCAGCTTTTGCCTTAGTAGAAGTAATCAGGAAAAATGCGCCAAAAAACAGAACAAGTACTGCTACCATCTCGAAAGAATATATTAAATTGTTAAGCCTTTTCTTTAAAGATTTCATTATAAACCACCATTAAAAACATCAACTTATATCAAATAGAATATATCAGATTGGTTTGGTAAAGTAAAGATAAAGCAAATAACAAACATAAAAAACCCACCTCTTACGAGGTGGGTAAAATCGCAATCAAACTAAAGATTAGTTATTTGCAGCTACATTTACATATGTACCAACGTTGCAGCTTGTCTTATAGAATGTATCTGTAGCTACGCTTACATAGATATCAATAGACTGAACATACAACTTATCCTTAACCATGTAACCATGAACAACTACATTATCGTTAGGCTGGATTGTATAATCAGCACCATTAAGCTTGAACTTGAAGCATCCTGCTACATCCTTAGCTGTATCTGATGTTGCAACACTTACAGTGTTCTTATCTCTTCCGGCATATGTTAATACCATCTGAGTAGCTCTCTTATCAGTTACATCAACGAATGTATCCTTTGCATCCTTGTATTCGAAGAATGTATATTCAACACCTGAAGATGTCTTATCTGTCTTTGTTGTAATCTGCTTTGTAGAAACTGTAAATCTGCCAACACCAAGACCCTTTGAAGCATCAACTAAGTTTGCTGTAGCAATCTTTGCAGATGTTGTGTCACCTGTTACTTCCAAGTTTCCAACCTTCTGATCAGCACCATTGATGATTGTATCATTAGCTGCTGAAACACCGGTTAATGTAAGAACAACCTTACCACCATCTAATTTTACATTTGCATTTGACTTAATATCTTCAGTATTACCCTTCTTTACAGAAGCAAGAACCTTTGTTGAACCAACAGGAACTACAGCAAGGATTTCATTATGAGAATCTGTAATCTTTGTTGTGTCTGTATTTACTCTTGAAGACTTATCTGCTACTGCAGCAACAGATGCAATTGCATCAATATTTGTTACATCATAATCTAAGCCATTAAAGCTCTTAGCCAAGTTGAATGTTACTGACTGAGGAGCATATTTCCAAACTTTTGCATCCTTATCCCATGTAAGAGCAAGTTCTACCTTGCTAGATGAAGTTCTGAGTTCTGTCTTATAAGCTGCACCAGAAGTTGTTGTACCAGCCTGGAAAGCTGTGAAAGAAATACCATAGGTCTTCTCGCCACCCTTAACTTCATAGTTGTATGTCTGGCTGCCATTAGCAGGAGCACACTGATCAGCCTTGAATGTTACAGTGAAGGTTGATGTATTGCTTGCGCTAGCAGGTGAAGCTGCATCTGCTTTTGAACCACCATTCAAATTAGACTTGAAATCAGCCTTGTTTGTTTCGCCAAAGAATGCGTTCTTCCAGCCTTCCTTGTTGCTAATCTTACCATCTGTAATCTGCTGAGCTGTTGTAGATTCAACTGCTGCTGTAGCCTTTGTTGTGTTCTTAAGTGTCCAGTCAGTTGCAATAGCTACACCATACTGGTCCTTAGCTGTGAACTTAATTGATGCTGTATCAGTTGTTAAACCGCTACCTGGAGCTACATCGATAACGCTCTTTGTCTTTGCATCGGGTTCGATTCTGTCAACCTTACGAGCTGCGTCTACCTTAACATAGATAACACCAACAGCCTGCTTAGCTTCCTGAGCCTTTTCTGCATAAACAACGATTGCTGAATTTGTTGTTTCCTTGTTAGCAACAAATCTACAAGCATATCTTGAACCACCAAAATTTACTTCTTCTACAAGAAGAGTATCATTATCAGCTGCAACATATGAAAGAGTATACTGAGTCTTTTCATCCTGGTCAAGACCATAGTTGCCTCTGCTGTCCTTTACAAGAACATGGATTAAATAAGGATCTGCACCCTTTTCATCGCCAAGTGCGATAAGAGAGATAGCCTTATCATTCTTGAAGCCTGTGATGCTTCCTGCTGCTGTCTTATTAACAAGATCAGCTTCGTTAGTAACTGAAGCTTTTGTTACAAGAGTAGGCATCTTTGCATCAAGCAATACTTCGTACTTCTTTGTTACGTTAACTGAAGCTGCACCATTGCATGTAAGAGTAATAGGTTCAGCATCTGTCTGATTTAATACATAAGTTACTGTGAAACCGATTGATGAAACCTTACTTGCATCAACACCATCGATAAGTTCGATTGCATCTGCAAGAACGTTGTTACGATATTCATAACCGTATACATAGTAAAGGTCATCATTTTCAACCTGAGGAGCGATTGTAAGTGAAGCATCAACGTCCTGGTTAGCAAGATAGATTGATGTTACATCAACGCCTGTAGCATCGATAACCTTAACTGTTACAGTACCTTCCTTGGTTGTCTGCTGTTCTTCTTCATCATAGCTTACTGTTACAGCATCAGCTACCTGGATAAATGCAGGCTTGCCAATTGAAGCAACATGATCTACTGTAGCATTACCTAATGTAAATCTGTAGGTCTGGCCATGAACGAATGACTGATATGACTTAAGAACTACTACGTTAGCAGCATCCTTCTTAGCCTCAGCTGTGAAAGGAAGTAATACTTCTACTTCTTCACCCTGGAGTGTCTTAAGAACCCATGCAAATGAAATTGCAGAAGGATCAGTTACAGCATTAGCGAATGTTAATTCGATTTCTGTAGGTGTTAACTGCTTCTTAGCGATTGTTGATGTAGCGCCAGCTACTGAAGGATCAGCAACCTTAACTGTAACAACATCTGACTTAGCTGTTGTAGCAGGTGTTGAAGCTGACTGGTATGTTTCACACCAAACCTTAACTTCACCGGGCTTAACGAACTTAGCTGTTCCGTCAGCTGCGAATTCAACTGCATCTGCAGGATCGCATAACCACTTTGTATAGTCGGTAACAACCTTCCACTGTTCAGCTGTTTCAACGCCAGCCTTGTTAGCCATTGTTCTTTCGAACTTGTATGTCTGTCCAAGTGTAGCAGCTGTGATAGGATTTGTAACCTTTACAGTTGCAGCGTTTTCTCTAACGTCAACAGTGCACTTAAGTGTCTCAACAACTGTGCCTGTAGCCTTTTCAGTAACTACACAGCTAACTGTTGTCTTACCAACTGAAACACCGGTAACTAAACCACCGGTAACTACAGTAGCGATTGAAGTATCAGCTGTACTCCAAGCGAAGCTGTATGCTGACAAATAGTTGTCAGGCTTTGTTTTGAAGCTCAGATCGTACTGATTCTTCTTTTCAGCAGTCTGATTCAAGTACAAATATACTGTTGTCTTGTTAAGTTCCCAGCTTGCAGCAGCTTCTGCCTTCTGAGCAGCAGGTGCTAAGCATGAAACAACTAAAGCAAGAGTAAGTACAAATGCAAGCTTCTTGAAGAAATTCTTCATTTTTTCTTCCTCCTTAAAATAATGGGTTACATGAACCGCCGGGTCTCAGGTTCCGGCAAATTCCACAATTCTGCTTCATCAATTCATTTTCAAGTCAGCCGGTTTTGTGACATTTTCCTAGGCGATGACAAGTCATCATATCAAAAACCAATCAACTTAAAAACTCCTCGAATCTGCTATCGCATGTTCACCATTGATTTGGGTGCAATGTCTGTGAAACACACGACGAGCAGTATTTTAATGACCATTTGTGTCAATTTTATGGCGAACAAAGTTTTTTTTATGGTCTTTTAACAAATATTCGCAAAATTTCCACTTGTTTTGTAAATAATCTTGTAAATTTCCACTTTCTTCGCTTGTTTTGCACAATCAGGTCATGCAAGCCTGTCTCTTGTAATCATCACGCCATTTTTCATGTGTTCCGATTCGATTTCATTTTCAGCTTCATCATATACCTTAATATTAAAGCCTTCTTTTGTATTTTCGACAACCAAAGTAAGCTGTCTTCCTGCAAATTCAAATTTTGCTTTTGCAATACCGTTTTTGTCAAACTGATCAGGCTGTAACTTAGGATTAATAACCAAATCGCCATACCTTCCCTTTACACCAAACATTTCTGACAAAACCGTATATAAATACCAGCTTGCAGCTCCTGTAAGATAATGATATAAGCCTCTTCCTTTCAGATTAAAATATTCGGGTATACCGGGATAAAGCTTGCTTAAATCAGTATCCTTTACCTGCTCATATAATGCGTTCAAAGCCTTATAGCCCTCTTTTGAAAAGCCTCTTTGATACAATGCATTTCCGAACATAACTGCCATATGTGAAAATACAGCTCCGTTTTCCTTAGTTCCAAATGCAAAGCCAAGCATTCTTCCAAGTGTATTATTTTCAAAGCTTCTTGAACCAAGATACGAATTCAGTCTGTAACCGCCACATGTTTCATCAAACAAAAGAGAATCTGCACTTTCGGATATTTTCTTTACCTGTTCTTCGGATGCAACGCCTGACACAATGGCATATACCTGTCCTGTCAAATACATTTCCGTATCGTGATCAGATTTCAGTCCATCATTGTCATAATAACTGTTATATCTTGCGTATTCACCCTCAACCCATTCCGTTTCGTGAAGCAGTTTTGTTACTTTATCAGCGATTTTATCAAGACACTCTGCTATGTTATTAAATGAAACTGCAATCTTTTCACCGGAAAAAGTATGCTTTACTGCCTCGCAATACTCCGTTAATGAATATGTTTCATTCAAAAGTTTCGCAACTTCTTTGGAAAGAAGCATTCCATCTCCGCTATTGTTTACTTTTTCAAGCTGTCTTGAAATATCAGCTAAGGTTCTTAAGTTTCCTACATATGCATAAGTAAATGCGACGCTTTCACCTTTTTCCTTAGCCATATCAAGCGCGTCATTCCAGTCTGCCCCGCGAAGCTTAACAAAGCCGTTTGCACCAACATCCTTTATTGCTGTTAAATTCTCAATAAGTAAATGTTCAAAGATGCTTGCTTTATAAACCTTATTGTTCTCATCTAACTGTCGGTTTAATGCCGTAA
This sequence comes from Lachnospiraceae bacterium, assembly GCA_024403335.1. Classification (GTDB taxonomy): domain Bacteria; phylum Bacillota; class Clostridia; order Lachnospirales; family Lachnospiraceae; genus JAKSSA01. Next base: position 13,844 of record JAKSSA010000027.1, on the reverse strand, counting down.
GTTCTTCTGAAGCATATGCTTTATCAAGCCCCTCACCTCTTAAACACATATCATCTTTAAAGAAAGCCGCATCTTTAAAAAGAATATCAAGGTCGCCTGTTTGATCAATATAAAGTTTTGTGGTTACTAAAGGCCAATAGCCATGATCGCACCATACTCGCTTTATTCCGTTGCGGTCCGCTATAAATTCGCCCGGCTTACTTCCTATAATTGTAGCGTTTGTACCATCTGATCTTATTCCGTCAAAGTAAGATTCAATCATTCCTCCGACTTCTGAAGGATTCATTAACAACATTGCAAGACAATCCTGCCACAAGTCTCTAAAGCCTCTTCCGCCTCTGCCGTAATCATGATGAGGAAGGAAAGAACATCCGTATATTCTCCTTAAAAGCGGCTGGAAAGCAACCCAGCGAAGGAACCCGTCTCTTTCCTTGTCACCTGTTTCAAAACTTACGTTAACTTCATTTCTCCAATATTCCTGAGTTTTTTCAAGATCAATATACGCAAAATTTCCATACAGAAAATCAATATAAGTTCTGTAATAGTTTATTCCATCCATGCCACAACCGTCTCCATCACATGAAGAACAGTTGCCGTCACAATTATCAGATTTATGTACCGTACCCGGTGCTGCATCATTTTTAGCAATACCTGCTAAAACAATAAAAGTTTTCTTTTCTGAAGGTTTTAATGTGCAATCTTCAAAAAGTAAAGTTGCAGTGGTCTCATATCCGTCGATTTCCTTATATAAATTGTCATTTATTGCATAATAGCCTTCTGCTTTATCACCGTTTTTTAAACTCAATGGATTTGTAAAGCTGCCACCTTCTCCAATAAAATCTTCTGTAGCCGGAATTACACCAACAGGAGCTTTACCCGCTTCATCGGTTGCAAAGCAAAAATAGCTCATTTTATTGGTCTTATGCCCTCTCTCATCAAAGGTGAGTGTCGGGGTAAGAGATATGCCCTTCTTTTCAATAAAGGTTCTGTGTAACAAAGAGGTTACATGGCGATGGTCTCTTATATCATCTGCTGAACGGCCATAAAGAGGAAAAGCAACAACAGGTGTAAAGGTTATGTCCTTGTCTGAGGCATTTTCAATTTCAAAAATAATAGTTTCTGCATTAGGTGAATCAATACCTACAAAAGCTGTAATCTTTGAATTAAGGCCATAACTTCCCTTACGTGTCAACTCCTGCCACATAAAGCCCGCTCTCATTTCCACATTCTCGCTTTTCTTATATTCTTCCTCTGCAGAGGCACCTGTTGCAGACCACAAAACAGAGGGGGCATTTTCGTTTTTTATAACACACCAGAAGTTTCTTGTACTTCTGTTATTATGAAGATTTTCAGCGCTGACAGGTTCATATAAAAATGCATCCTTTGACAGCTTGGCATCACCGCCAAGTGTAGGTGTCAGGGAAGACATTATTCCGTTTTTTCCTGCAATAGGAAAATAAAGGTAACTGTTTTCCTGAGGATTGCTCACCTTAAAAACTTCATTTTTTTCAAATATAACTTGCATATCATACTCCTTAAAAACCATATTGCTAAAACTACTCATTTCCTTACACTTCTTGATTTAATTTCATCTTTATCCTTCTGGCCTGTGCCAAAGTTTCTTCCGAAAATCCGGAATACATCATAGCCTTTTCGCTTGATACTCCGTCCGAAATCATTGCTTCATAAATTTTCAAAGCCGATATCATTTCACCTTCAGCCCTGCCTTCTGCTCTGCCTTCTGCCTTGAGATTTCTCAAGTGTTTTGCTTCATCATATTCAGTTAAACACATATCAAACACCTCCGCTTTATTTATCCTGAAAAATTCCGATAGCACACCGTTTCTGCCAATTATATATTCCACCGCTTCATCTACTGCAATCGTTTTGTCCATGCTCTGCTGATTTTCTCTAATTCTTGAAACAAATAGTGAATATTCCATCAAAGGCTCGCACTTATTCATCAATTCTTTATTGTGCCCATAATTAATATTAAGCATTGTTGTAGTCCATTCATAGCCCTCAGACGGAGTTTCGAAAGCATCTGACAACCTTAACAGTTCCCTGTCTTCCTGCTCTTTTGTTCCATTATAAAACACATAACAATGTGGAGCTGGAAACTTCAACAGTCTGGTTGAATACAAATCATAATCTCTTTTAACTAATATTTCTTCATATAGTTTACAACAGTACTGAAATTCTCTAAATGGCATATTAGGATTATATGTACTCTGATGTTCAAACAATGATAAGTCATCACCAATAATGCAAGACACATCATTTTTCATATTCATGTATATTATATCTTCAAGAGTATTAATCTCTACTAAACTTTCGTCCTTGTATTCTGTGCCATTCAGTGCATTATATAATGATAACAAATTTCTTTTGTTCTCTTCACGTCCAAAAATCCAACAAAATAACCGGTCTTTTACTTTCTTATTCTCATAACTCATTCGTTACTCATTTCCTTCCATTATATCATTATTTCTTCATTTGTAAATGTTATCCTTTCCCGTAAATTTTCCTATATTTTATTCACTTTTGTATTGGCACACTTTTCGTTAATAATATTTTATTGGCACATAATGCATTTCACACGAATTTATCAACAGACATATACAATCTGCCCTTACGAGTGGTATTTTCATAACCTTTGTATATAAATTTGCCGTAACCTCTGACAGAAACTCTGTCTTCCGGTTTTAAGTCTTTACCTGCCGAAGTCACTACCATCCCATTAACAAACACCTTTTCAGCATCAATAAGCTTTTGGGCATTTCCTCTTGATAGCTTATAAACAAAAGACACAATCGCATCCAGCCTTTCAGATGCCACACTTCCAATAATATGCTCAAATCTTTGTTCTAATACAATTTCTTTCGCATCTCCATCAGATATTTTTATCATGGTATGCTTAACTTTTTGCAAATTATCCTTAATAAAGTCTGTCATAATCGGCAAACAAAACAAATATGCCTTGTTTTCACTTATAACTATATCTCCAATGACTCTTCTTTCAATTCCTAAATTCATTAATGCGCCCAAATAGTCTCTGTGAGATAATTCATCTGCAAACTTGGCATTTACCGGTTCTATCTTCAAACAGTCTATTAAATGGTTACTTCCGTCATTATCAAATTCTTCCTCATAGTCAGGAAGAAAAATCACCAAAGCCCTCTCAGCATATTCGTACCCGCCGAATATTACATATCTTTTATTTTCAAGTTTTGGCACAAGCTTCTTAAATTCAGCTAACTCATCCTGAGCCAAAAAATCTGTATGCATTAAAACATTGCGGCGATAAGAAGCCGATGAAAGATCGTGTATGTGATTGTTAAAAATCTGCTCTGACATATGCTTAAATATGCTTAAATACACTTATATACGCTTATATATACTTATATATACTTATATTTTTATTTTGTGATTTTGTTATTTTTTGTTTTGTTATTTTTTATTTTGTAATCTTCAGTTTGTTAAGATATTCCTTCTGTTCTTTACTTATTCGAAAACTTTCCCTGGCCTTCTGAATGGTTTTATTATGACACCAACTTGTCATTCTTTTCTCAACAATATAAGGTATTATTCTGTCCCATTGTTTAGCAAGTGCTGTGGCAAAATACCATGCAATCATCATATTGACATAGTATTCATCACTTTTTATGGCACATACCAAATTTGCCTGCTCCTCATCAAAATTCTCATCAAGATAAAAAGACATAAGCATTTCTATTCCAAATCGAATAGTATATGCATGCTCTGAGGCAATCCACTTCTTTATTTCAGGCCACAATTCTTTTTTATGAGACTTAAATGCCTTAGGCTTCATACTGTCACAGGTTGACCAGTTATCAACATAGGGAAGAAAGGAATTGAGCATCCCAATTGTCTTATCGAAATCCCTGCATTGTTCAAGAATAAATGCATGAATATTATTTTCTTCATGATATTTATGAGGAAGAGTTAGTAAAAAATCATCAATATCCTCTCTCTTCACTAATTCTTTAGCATATTTTCGCAACTTCGGAATTCTTATACCTATTACCTTTTCAAAGTCAACTCCGGGCATCAGGTTTGAAGAAAAAGTTTTGTACTCACAATCTTCCATTTTCAAAAGTTCCTGCTGAACTTCATCAACTATTGACATAACAACCTTCGCATAATCCATCTATCCGTTTGCGGTAATGAATTTGCTTTTCCTTTCATTGATTTGTAATATCTTCTTTCATTGATTTGTAATATCTTCCATCCTGCAAGCAACAAATCTTTGCCATATGCTAAACATAAAAAGCCATAGGAAAATTTCATATACAAAATTAAATGCGTTTGGCAATTTGCAATGCAATATCAAAACAATTAATTTGCTGAAGCTTCTCCGTCTCTTTTCCAAGGCATACATTCTGCCACTTTTTTGTACCAACCAAATCGCTTATATAAAAGAAGGTATAAAATTCATATCCCTTATTAATACAAAGAGCCTGCAGCGCCGAACTTTCCATTTCAACGCATATGCACCCTTCCTTTTTTCTTTGTGCAATTATAGTTTCCGTCTCTCTGTAAAGAGCATCTGTTGTAAAGCTCTTTCCTTCCACAGTCGGCAGTCCCATCTCATCTAAAATAGCTTTTAACTTACTATGATTCTTTATTTCAATATAATCACTTTTAGGAACATAATAAAAAGAATATCCCTCACCACGATAGCTCTCAGTCGGAATAATAAATTTGTCCTTTGTTGCAAGTTCATCAAGTGAACCACACGAACCAAAAACAATGAACTGTGTAGCTCCTGTCATATATGCTACTTCTTCCATATTACTTCCTGCAGCAGGCGCAGTAATTAATGACATATAAAGCAGAATCTTCTCTCCTTCAAAGTCAATTAAATATATAGGTGTTTTTCCGTTACAGGTTCCAACCCTTGCAACTATTTCATGCGGATAACGCTTGATAGCATCTGCCACAACCTTATTTGAAAAAGTCACAATGCATTTTTTAGCATAATTACCTTTTTTACAAAAATTACCGGGAACAATAAGCGGTTTTGATTCATCATAGCTATCTAACAAACTCATAAATATCTCTTCCTAATATTAAAATCTACTTCTGATAACCCAGGTTGCAATTTAGTATTTATAAATCTATTCTATAAATAAAGTTATCCTAAAATTAAAGTTTTGTCCTAAAATCAAAGTTTTGTTTTTAATCAAAGTTACATTCTAAAACTAATGTTTGTCCCAAGATAAAAGTTATATTTTAAATCAAAGCTACATTCTGAAACTAATGTTTTGTCCTGAAATCAAAGTTTATCCCAAAGTCAAAGTTTTGTTGACAATACAAAACTTCGCAATTAAAATCATCTCATGGCAAAGAAAAATGTAAAAATCAGAATAACTACAAAGCACGACCCGGATGAGTTAATCAAGGTCGAATATTCAGGCACCCTTGAAAGCACTACAGAGCTGACTCAATGGTCATATTTTGTCGAAAGCAATACCCCTGAGGGAAAAATGAAAATGACCATTACACCAAAAAATATAAAAGTTGTGCAATCAGGAGAAATAACAGCCGTTTCTTCATACGAAACAGGTAAAACTGAAACAACCATCTATAATCTGCCTTACGGAAAATGCGAAATCAGTACTACAACCCTTTCCTATAACATAAAAACTTCACCTAAAGGAATTGCCGTAACTTTTGATTTCAAAAAAACAATCAACAATGACGATTATGGATATTATGAAACCAAAATCATGATTATGTATGAATAAGTTAATATTTTTCTTAACAATTAAAAAATTGACGATTCTAAATATAATGGTTAGAATCGTCTGTTTTTTTACAAATTCTTCTTAATGTTTTCTGCCATCAAAGCCATTTCGCCTTCTTCATAGGATAAAGGCTTCCAACCAATTGAAACATCATCACCTTTATATCTTGGAATCATGTGAACATGAAGATGAAATACTGTCTGTCCTGATGCTTCGCCATTATTCTGCAAAACATTCAAGCCATCACAGCCTAAGGTTTTAACAATACCCTGTCCAACTTTTTTAACAACAGGAAGTATTTTCTCTGCACTTTTGTCACTAAGTTCAAACAAATTAGCCGCATGCTCCTTGGCAAGTAATATAGCATGTCCCTTTTTTGCAGGAGAGATATCAAGAATTACCATTGAATTCTCATCTTCATAAAGCTTTGTAGAAGGAATCTCGCCTCTTAAAATCTTACAAAAAATACAATTATCCATTTTCAATCCTCATAATCCAATTACCATTTAGTCAACTGAATTACTTATCCTTTCTTAAATTTTAAAATCATATTCCCTGTTCAAACTGGAAAAGCTGATCAAGTACACGATAGTTCTTAAAATCCTTTGTCACAACATCCCCTGTCATAAAAGCACCCTGGAAAGTTTGTCGCCCTGTAACGATTTTGTTCATAACTCCTCTTGTTAAAGTTACCTGTACACAAGGCTTATCTGTCTCTCCATAAGAAAGCTTCAAATGATTAAAGGAAATATCAGCAAGCAAGGTCTTTCCGGTATCGCTGAACTTAAATGCATAAATCGCAGCAAATTCAGAATCAAAGGGCTTGAAATTCATTCTGAAGTTTCTGACAAACTCAGGCTCTGCATCATTTTTGTCATTATTTTCCATCATTCCCTTAAAAATTTCTGACAATTCTGCTATATCCTGACGCTGATTCTTTACATATGTATCATCTGAAACATACTTTGAAAGCTGGTCACTTTCCTCAGGAGTCAGATCAATGTTACCCGGAACCTTCTGCCCCTGCAAAAGTAAATGGTTGCTTGTCGGGAATGTTGTTAATCTCTGATTAACAGCACGATACATCTCTTCTGCTTTTCCTTCAATTATTTTTACATAATTAATATTGGTTTCAAAAGCTGTCTGGTCAGTAACATAAGCACTGATTCCGTTAATAGCTTTGCCGCCAAGCAATTCCCATGCTTTTATCAGCTCTAACTCGCCTTCTTTTTCTCCTTGCGCATGTGCAATAACGACAGGCATCATAACAGTTTTTGCAATTTTTGCCTTGTCCCCATATATCCAGAAAGAATCAAGTAATTCATGAAGTAAACCGCCTATGCCAAACCATTCAATATTTGCAGCCAAAATAACGCCATCCGCATTTTTTAAAGATGATGCCAATGCTGTTATTTCATTTTTATTTTCATACAACTTGTAGCATACAACATTGATACGAAGTTCTTCAAATACTTCAGTCAATTTTGAAATGACAAAAAGAGTAGAATCCTCTATCAAGCCTCTTCCGCCATAATAAACATTAATCTGCATAATCGTCCTCCGAATCAAGTTTTCTTCTAATAATAACTATGTATATAAAACTGATTATTGAGCCCGCAATAAAGCCGAAAATATGAGCTCCATGGTCAATTCCGCTATCACTTGCGCCGCCAAATAAACTAAGTAAAATAAAAATAACAAGTCTGGCAGGGCTTATATTCATTCTGCTATTTCTTGAGCACACTGCAATAATAACAAATGCGCCACTTACTCCAAGTATTGCACCTGATGCCCCAACAGAATAATTCCATAGTTCAGAATATTTTATAGCAGTACTAAATTCAACATTAATCCCATTAGCAGTAAAAAAAGACATCATTTCCATAAAGGAATAAATTATAGAACCTATTCCTCCAACAATTCCCGACAAAAAGTACAAAACTGCCAATTTTACTCCTCCAAAGAAATGTTCAACTGCATTTCCAAAAAAGTAAAGATTAAGCATGTTAAAGAAAAGATGTGCTATCCCGCCATGCGCAAACATATAAGTTATTAAACGGTAATATTCTTCGTTGCCAAAAACATAGCTTCCCTGCAGCGCAAATTTTCCAAAAAAGGCTTCCGTTCCAACAATATATTGCATTAAATATGCGATACATGTAAGAATTATCAGACAGACTGTTACTGAAAAACCACTAACCGGTTTCCATAAGCCCTCTTCGACACCGTCCATTATTCCTCCTCAGCCCAAACCAAGGCTGTTTTTACTGCCTTCTTCCAGCCCTTTATCAGCTTTTCCCTGACTTCTTTTTTAACACTTGGCTGAAATCTGTTTGACAGTTCCCAATTACTTATCAATTCTTCCTTAGATTCATAGAAACCTGCTGCGAGACCTGCAAGATATGCCGCCCCAAGCGCAGTTGTCTCTGAGCATTTTGACCTGATTACATCAGCATCCATTACATCTGACTGAAACTGCATAAGAAAATCATTATTGCTTGCACCGCCATCAACCTTAAGAGAAGTTATATCTTTTCCCAAGTCAAGCTCCATTGCATTTAAAACATCATAGCTTTGATATGCAACCGATTCCAATGTAGCTCTTATAAAATGTTCCTTAGAGCATCCTCTTGTCAAGCCTACAACAATGCCCTTTGCATGCTGATTCCAATAAGGTGCGCCCATACCGGTAAACGAAGGAACTACATAAACTCCTTCACTTGAAGAAACTGCACATGCATATTCCTCAGACTGCGCAGCATTCTTAATCATTCGCATTCCGTCACGAAGCCACTGAATTGCTGCACCACCAACGAAAACGCTACCCTCTAAAGCATAATCAACATCATCAGAATCACCGGCTGCAATAGTAGTAAGCAGGCCTTTTTTTGACTGTAATATATTCTTTCCTGTATTCATAAGCAGGAAACAACCTGTACCATAGGTATTCTTAACATCGCCTTCATTAAAACAGCACTGCCCAAACAAAGATGCCTGCTGGTCGCCTGCAACTCCACCAATTATAACAGGGCCACCAAAGAACTGTGAATCAGTTTCCCCGAATTTATAACTTGAGGGATGAACCTCTGGTAACATGCAGCGTGGAATATCAAAATAATCCAAAATTTTCTGATCCCAGTCAAGATTTTTTATATCAAAAAGCATCGTACGGGATGCATTTGTGTAATCTGTCGTATGAATTCTGCCCTTGGTCAGCTTCCAGATAAGCCAGGTATCCACCGTTCCAAAGATAAGCTTTCCTTCCTTTGCTTTTTCTCTTGCTCCCTTAATATGATTTAAAATCCAAGCAAGCTTTGAAGCAGAAAAATATGCATCAGGTATCAATCCTGTTGTGTTTCTTACATACTCTCCAAGACCATCTTCTACCATTTTTTCTATCATGTCAGCGGTTCTGTGACACTGCCAGACAATCGCATTATAAATGGGTTCACCGGTCTCTTTATCCCAAACAATTGTTGTCTCTCTCTGATTTGTAATACCTATTGAAACAATATCTTCAGCCTTTGCATTTATCTTTGCCATTGCTTCTGTAGCAACTGACAGCTGTGAGGACCAGATTTCCAAAGGATCATGTTCAACATAACCCGGTTTCGGATATATCTGAGTAAACTCTCTTTGTGCAATACTTGCTATTTCCCCATTCTTTTTAAATAAGATACAACGTGAACTTGTTGTACCCTGATCTAATGCCATTATTAACTTCTTCTCCATAAAACTCCCCTAAAACAATAATTTCCCCAAATCACACTTTAAGCTTCTAATCTTCTTCAATAACATGGATTTCCAGATAATCAAAATCTATTTGCTCCGGAAAATTATCCTGTCTGAATTTAACCTTGCTATATCTGATAAATTCCTTTATTGACTTTTCAAGCCAGATAGGATGAGGTAAATCAAATGCCTCACAAACCTTGTCTATGCTATCATATACTTTTTTTGTACGATTTACATCCTCGATATTTTCAACAACCATGTCCTTTACAAGATGATTATCGTTAAAAATTTTAGCCCATAAACGAAACATATTATGCCCTTAAAAATGTATCTATAATTTTTGCCGAATTATCTGCTGCAATTTTGCTAAACTGCGCATATTCCATTCCCTCACTGTCATTAAAAGAATCAGAAATAGAGCGCAGTACAACAAAAGGCACATTATTCAGGAAGCACGCCTGTCCGATTGCGGCGCCTTCCATCTCGCAGCAGGTAGCTTTAAAATCCTCGATAATTTCAAGTTTTCTTTTCCTGTCAGCGATAAACTGATCCCCCGATGCTACTCTTCCGAAGGTGTACTTAATGCCAAGCTTGTCACAGCATTCCCCGAGTTTCTTCGCTATATTTGCATCTGCATTGATTTCAATAACATTAAGTCCCGAAATCAAGCCCTTAGGATCGCCTATAGGTGTTGTGTCCATATCATGCTGAACAACATCTGTTGAAATACAAACTTCGCATATTGCCAGGTTTTCCGACAAGCTGCCGGCAACACCTGTGTTTATGATAAAATCGGGATGATATTTCATTATCATGTGCTGTGCACCCAATGCCGCTGAAACCTTTCCGATACCGGAGATACCAACAACTACCTCTTTTCCGGCATATGTGCCTGCAACATACTTCATGTTTGCAATCTGCTCAGTACTTTTAACATTTTCAATTTTCTCAATAAGCTTCTCTGCTTCAATGCTCATCGCACAAATAATACCTATCATCTTATCTCTTCCCGTCTTTGTTTTTATAATTTTCTCTTTTTCTTTTATATAAAACACCTTTGTGAAAATAATCATTCACGTGATTTAATATTTAAATGTCTGGGGCTTTCCTGTAAGAATTTTCTTATATTCTCTTGCCACGATTTTTGAGCTTTCAAGCTCGAGCATCTTATAATTGCCACATTCAACAGGGCTTGCTCCGAATACAGGTCCCTCATATGCAATTATTTCGTCTAAAATTTTCAAAGTTTCCTTTAATACAACTTCATTATCAGCATTTCTAATCAAAAGGTAAAAACCTGTCAAACAGCCCATCGGTCCAAAATAAATAACAGAATCTTTAATTTCTGAATTACGGACAAAAGTAGCAAACATATGCTCAAAAGTATGCATTTCAAAACCTGTAAGATAATCACCATTATTAGGCTTTTTAAGTCTCAAATCATAAGTTGTAATATCACCATCAATTCTCGAAACATAAATTCCGGGTTCAAGTTTATTATGATCTACGGTAAAGCTTGCTATTCTTTCCATTTTTCCCTCCAAAATTGCCTGTTTTTCAGCCCGTTCTTGTGTTCCATTATAAAAGCATAACAGTGCGGGGCCGGAAATGTTACAATCTTTCCTTTCATTATATCATTTTATTTCACTTAGTAAAATACCTATATTGAAATTTCTCCGAATGCTTAATTCACATATAGAATGTATATTTTGCCACTTATTTCTTGAGCAAGTTTAGTTTAATATACTAAACTTACTGTACTAAAGCTTCATATTCTGTATCTGCAAAAGCTATCACATCTCCTACACATAAAGCCACCTCATTGTCAGGCACAAGCTCCTGTCCATTCACAAAAGTGCCGTTTGTAGAATTCAAATCCGTCAGATAAATAATTCCTTTTTTCTTATCGAATTTCGCATGTATTCTGCTTACATTTCCACCTTTAATAACCCCATTTGCATACTTTTGAACTGATCCTATATAAAACGGATAGTTTTCAACCAAAATATCATCTTTTCCCTGTAAAGACACTAACTTAAGCATTTCTTTCCTTCTGGTATGTACAACTATTGTACGCTCTGCTGTTGCTTCCGCTTTGGGATTTACAACCATCTCAACAACCTTGTCATCCTTTTCTTTTTCTTTTTCCTTTTCCTTGTTCTTATTTTCTTTAATTCCAACCTTTTTACTGTTCTCACTATCATGTTGTGCTAAGGCAAGTTTCTTTTTAAGCCAGGAAAAATAAGATTGTTCTTCTTCCTCGTCTTCTGATGATTTTTCATCTGTTAACGATTCTTCATCAATTAATGGTGTTTTACCTTTTGACAATATCGCATTGGGTGATAAAGGCAGTTCTTCAATTGGCCCTTCTTCTGCCTTAAGTTGCCTTTCTACCAAAGCATTGTCGTAAATGCTAATCATTTCATCAATCTCTTTTGTAAGGCTGCTCAAAGATACATCTTCTCTTAATTTACCATAGAGCTTATATACAAAATCAACTGCCCTCTCCTCGCCATAGTCAAGTCTGTTCATCATATTTTCAAACAAAAGAGATAATTGTCCCATCATATTCTTACCAAACCCAGGCAAATACAAAAGCTTTAACCCATAATCAGGCAAGGATAAAAACATCCTGTCAAGATCAATTACAAAATCATCCTCTTCAAGCAAATATTCTCCTGCGCACAGTAAAATTCTAACCAAATCTTTAATCAGCTTAGAAATTGTCAGATAATTATATGCATTTTTACCCATCGCCGATGTAACACTTTTGAGACCTGTAACATAATAATTGAAATATTCAATTCCATTTTCATTAGTCCTAACAGGGGCGATTATGCCATGGATTATATTATTATCAAGCATTTTTTCCTGAAAAACATATTTTCCTGCTTTAGTTTTAACACATACATTCTCAGCATCCTTTACAACCTCAAATTTATGATTTTCATCTTTCGTTTCACTTGTATTATAGTAATCAATATCTGCATTCATGTATTAATTCTCTGCCACTCCTTCACTAACTTTCATTTTTTTCTTTCGATTTTCTTTCGATTCTTTGCGCAATTCAGATTGCTTCTTAGCATTATCAAAGTCATTAATTAACTTTCTTTATTTATATAATTTTCTCTTTCATTAAGTTTTTAAGCAAATCACATTAATTTATTTCCCTGAATAATCTTCAGCAAAATCCAAAACCACGCTCTCAAGCTTTATCTCTGATAAAATGCTTATTTTTTTACCTTCCTTCCAGGGATCACTATAATTAGTAAAAAATCCATTCTGATATAATGGTTCACTGTTAAGCATTTTCTTAGAATAGTCTTCAAACTGATTATAAATATCGTAAATCATTGCCGAATATGAAACAAAGATGACAGTAACTAAGGGCGCTATAAAAGCGCCCTCCACCATTATTCCCCCTTTAAAGCGTTTTCCCTTTATAAAGTTTTTAATCAAATTCAATATTCTTTTCATTTCAACCCCTATATTAATTTTCATTTTCCATCATCTGTTAATTTCTGATTTCCGCTGCTTTTTTGCTTTCATTCCCTTAAATCAATAACAAATCCTACAAAAATACCACTAAGTAACCGGCTAAGAGAAACGGAACAAAGGGAATTTCTTTTTTACCATTTTTTGTTTTAAACCATATTATTGAAGCAATTATTAAAGACAATAAAGAAGCCACTGTTAAAACCACCAACACTCTTAAAATGACCAAAAAAGCACCAAGACCAAGGATAAGAATTGCATCCCCAATACCTATTGCACCCTTGGTCAGAAATGATGCAAAAAGCATTACAAGTCCCGGAATCAGCCCTAAAACCACCTGCAAAGGTTCCTGATTTGAAAAGAAAAATGACAGGATAAAAATAGATAAAACTGACAAATCAAGAAAAATTGCATTTAATGATTTTCTCTTAATGTCTATAAAAGAAGCAATAGCTAAAAAAGCCAATATTCCATATTTCATATAATCCATCATCATACCTTCTTTTTCCTTTTTAGTTACACTTAGAGCAGGGTTTTCTGGTCTTAGCAGCCTCTTCTTTATCCATGGTCTTTACTGTTTTTATTAAAGATTTGCAAAGTGGTGTTGAATGAAAACTTGTTCCACTCTTAGACACATAAACAACATCACTATCGCTGAAATTCTTTCCGTCAGCACAGCTTTTACATGGCTTATATTTCCCGCCTGATGTATTTCTTGCGCTTTTTATTGTGTCATAATCAATTCTTGTCATCAAAACCGTAAGATAGCTGCAAGCTTTTGCTTTATGATAAACTGTTCCATTTTCTTTCACATATACAGGTTGCTTAACACTTGTTTCATCT